>CAMVSS010000032.1 GCA_947170195.1 uncultured Treponema sp.
GTATATACTTTTTGACAAAAGAAACCACGTCATCTTCTGTCACGCCTGCAATTTTATCGTCGTAGGTGAAAAAATAGTCAGAACCGCAGGTCGACCAGCAAGCGATAAGCTCGGAAAGCACATCTGAAGAAGTCTCAAGCTGATAAATCCTTGCGTCCTCGAGCTGGCGTATAACGGATTTTATTGAATCTTCATTGAAGAACTGATTTTTATCCGTCATCGCAGGAATGATTTTTTTCTGAAGAAGATTCAGGAAAGCCTCTGATTTTTTGACAGGCGAAGAACCGTCTGTGTTCAGCATGGCGACGTTCATTCCAATCAAACCGCTTGCACGTGCGCTGTTATAGTATGCGGCGCTATAGTCAGACGCAGGTATTGAAAGAGATTTTTCGGCAATAAGGGATTTTGTAAAAAGACTTTCCGGATTCTGGCACAAGCTTGTCCATACGTCGGCAGCGTAAATGTCATCCGAATCAGTTTCTCCGTCAGGTCCCCGGAGATAGAATCCTGCCTGAATAAAACCGTCAGATGCACCAGGATCTACAAAAACACATTTTTTTATTGACGGGAAAGGATTTTTTGAAGGCGGAACAATTTTTTTAAGTGGAGTTTTGGAACGTTTCCAATCACCAAAGATTTCTTTTACAGCCTCATAAATCTCTTCATGATGAACATCGCCACCTACAAACACGGCCGAGTTCTCAGGAACATAATATTCTCCCTGGATCGAAAACATCTGCTGCGGTGTCGCATTCTTTACCACATCGGGATTTCCTGCGGAATCCAAAGCCCACGGGCTGTCCGGGAAAAGCTGCTTGATGAGGCCTCGGTAACGAATATAGGCAGGATCAGAAAAATTTCCGTTTATTTCGGAAAGCACCACTTCAATTTCGTTCTTGAGTTCTTTTTCGTCGAACTTAGGCGTGCGGACAGCAAGAGACCAGAATTCAAGCCCATTTTTTACCTGGGATGAAGGAACCGTAAAATAGTAGTTGACTATATCGACGGCAGTATAGGCATTGCTGTCCACCGCACCCATTTTGTTCTGAGCCTTAGTGCAAGCGGCTTCATTCTCATATTTCGAGTTGCCCTTGAACAGCATGTGCTCGTACAAATGGAAAAGTCCGGCATTGTTGCTGCTTTGGGAAACAGCCCCGCACCGTGCGGCAATATGAATGTCTGCGAGAGGAGCGGCGGAGTTCTCAACAACGAAAAGTTCAAGTCCGTTATCGAGCACATAGTGAAATACAGAAGGAAAATTCGTCGTTCCCTCAGCAAACAGAACCGTATTTGAAAAAATCAAAAACAAAGAAAAAAACAGTACGGCAACAGCGCGTTTTTTTAACAAATGCAATAAACTCATACTATAACTAACCTAATTTTTTCAGTTTCGTTACATAAGATTATTACGGGCATCTCGAAAAAGTCGTTTTCAACAATTTTTCGAATGCCTGCCGAATTTTAACTCGTTGAAATACAACGAGTTAAAATGTCGTGCTTTTAGAGGCTTCCTGTCTGATTCAACGCGCTTACAACAGCCTCAATACCTGCCCGACCGACGTTTGAAGATTTTCCGACTCCCCATTTTGATGTGCCGTCGTCCTTCGTAATCTGAACATAAGCCACGGCATGAGTGTCGTTTCCTTTTCCGACAGAGTGCTCATGGAATGCAGAAATGCTGAATTTAGGAAGAGAAATCTCCCCGAGAGCCGAACAGAATGCATCAAGAGGTCCGTTGCCTTTTCCGCCTACAGAAATCTGCTCGCCGTTGATTTTGATTACAGCGCGGCATGCAACGTTTTCTTCGGAACTTGCGCTCTCGACCTGAGTTGAGGCAAGATCAACGATCTCGATGAGCGATTTGTTCTTGAGCCACTGTCGCTCAAAAAATTCGACGATTTCTTCTGTTTTAAGCTCGCGCTGAGCCTTGTCGCTCTCTTTTTTTATCAGATCGCCGACAGCACTCTGCATGGCTTTCGGAATGGCATAACCGTAATTGTGCTCAAGGATGAAGCTCGCGCCACCTTTTCCGCTCTGCGAGTTAATTCTGATGATTCCCTCGTACTTGCGGCCGATATCCTTCGGGTCGATGAGGAGGTATGGGACATCCCAGACGGAATCCTCAGGCATTTTCGCACGTGCGGCGAGTCCCTTTGCAATCGCATCCTGATGTCCTCCGGAAAGCGCAGTGTATGCAAGGCCTCCGGCATAAGGCAGGCGCGGATTTATGTCCATTTTTGTGTATTCCTGATAAGCATCCGCGATGTCAGGAAGATTGCTGAAATCAAGCTCAGGATCAACGCCCTCCGAGAACATGTTCAGCGCAACGGTTACGATGTCAAGATTTCCGGTTCTCTCTCCATTTCCAAAGAGGCAGCCTTCAACACGGTCTGCACCAGCAAGAACTCCAAGCTCGCACGAAGCGACACCAGTTCCGCGGTCATTATGGCAGTGTGTAGAAATGATGCAGCAATCACGATGAGAGATTTTCTGAGCAAAATATTCGATTGAATCAGCGTAAATATTCGGAGTGTAGCATTCAACGGTCGTAGGAAGATTGAAGATAATCGGTTTTTCTTTTGACCATCCCCACTCGTTGCCTACAGCCTCACAGATTTCAACCGCATAGTCGATTTCTGTCATAGAAAAACTTTCCGGTGAATATTCGAGACGGATTTTATTTCGTTCTTCCTCGCTGAGGCTTTTCATGCATTCCTTTATGCACTTTACACCATCAATCGCAATCTTAATGATTTCTTCTTTCGATTTGTTGAAAGTGTATTTTCTTTGAGCCGGTGAAGTTGAGTTATATATATGGAAGATTGCGTTAGGCGCACCTTTTATCGCTTCCATCGTTCGTTTTATCAAATGCTCGCGAGCCTGACACAAAACCTGGATCGTAACATCGGACGGAATATGATTCTCTTCGATGAGACGGCGGCAAAAGTCGAATTCAGTGTCTGAAGCTGAAGGGAAACAAATCTCGATTTCTTTAAATCCGATTTTTACAAGAAGGTCAAAGAATGCCAGTTTAGTTTCTATACCCATAGGGTCGATAAGAGCCTGATTTCCGTCACGAAGGTCAACAGAACACCAGATCGGGGCTTTTTCAATTCTTTTTGACGGCCATTTTCGTTCTGTAAGCGGAATTGCCGGAAAAGGTTTGTACTTGGATGCATTCATTTTTTTCTTCTCCTTTTTCATTTTTTATAAAAAAAAAGACCTGCCGCTAAAATGCAACAGGTCTGTGAAATACAAAATAAGATAACACCACTACCTAGCTTTTAGCTATAAATCGAGAAAGGTTAGATAGAAGTAGTAGTGTCATAGTCATGCTTACACTATGAAACAAATATGATTTTTGGTCAATACAAAAACTAGATTTATCAATGAGATGTGCTATAATGAAAAACGTTATGTTATCTAAAAAAGATTTTAAAGTCGTACTTTTTGCAATTCTCTGCATACATCTCAATATTGCGGGCCGATTGCTTTCAGATACACTCAATCTTCCCCTATGGCTGGACTCAATAGGAACTGTAATAGCATCATACCAGCTTGGTTGGGCATGCGGTTCGCTTGTCGGAATCACGATGAACATAATCTACAGCCTGAACGATCCTGTCTGCTATCTGTACAGCGTAACAAGCATAGCGATAAGCGTTGTCGTAGGAATAACCGCCAAAAAAAAGTGGTTCGAGAACCTGTTCCAGACCATGTCAGCGAGCGTGCTCGTAACAATTATTTCGGTAATCGTCTCAACTCCGCTCAACTGGATTTTCGCCCAGGGTATGACGGGAAACACCTGGGGTGACGGAGTAATCAAATATCTTGAGGAGCAGGGACTTCCGATTTTGCTGAGCGCAATAGCGGGTCAGTTCTATATAGATTTTCTGGACAAAGTTGTGACGCTCATGCTTCTCTACCTGATGATAAAACTGTGGCGAAATCGCAAAAATCTGTTCAGGAAAAAGCGAAGTTTTATATTTATTTCAATTCTTATCCCGCTTTCGTTTTCAAGGATATCCACAGCTCAGGCCGCGCCCCAAAATTTTGAAACATACGTTCAAACAATCTACTCAAATGCAAGCGGACTTCCATGCGGAGAGGCGAACGATGTCGCCCAGACGAACGACGGAATTTTATGGATCGGAACTTATGCAGGCCTTTACAGATATAATGGAAGCGAATTCAAATGGATGAATGAATATGAATCCGTAAGAAGCGTAAACTGTCTCTATGTTGATGAAGAGGGGCGTCTTTGGATCGGTACGAACGACAACGGACTTTCAATCTGCATCAACGAAAAAATAATGAACACCCTGGACAGCTCCGACGGTCTCCCATCTAATTCCGTGCGCTCCATCGTCAAAAGCTCCGACGGATATTATTACGTCGGAACCTCATTGGGAATCTTCGTCCTTGAGCTGAACGGCGGACTTCGCATAAGCAACATAATTCAGGACGTAGGCTATATAGTGGATTTGTGCGCCGACAAAAACGGATTTGTCGCCGCAGTCTCAGCAAACGGAGAACTTTTCATTTTGAATGAAAGCACTGTCTGCTACTCAAAAACACTCGGAGCAGGCAAGGAAATAATCACCTGCTGCACGTTCGACAAAAACGGAATTCTGTACATCGGAACTTCAAAGAATCATATCAACAGGTACGAAATCGACGAAAGAGACACACATCTGCTCGATACCAGGGCCTGCGATCGGCTCTCATCTCTGAATACAATTTTCTTCGATAACGAGAAGACTTTTATCTGCGCGGACAACGGAATCGGATTTTTTGACAAATCAAATAACTTCCATACTATCAACACAGGTTCCTTCAACAACTCAATCGATAACATGACGGTCGATTATCAGGGAAATTACTGGTTCACATCATCACGAAAGGGACTCCTAAGGCTTTCGGCATCTTCTTTCACGAATATCTACGGTTCGCTCGGACTCTCGGAGCAGGTCGTAAACACTGTCACCGAATGGAACGGCGTTCTCTATGTCGGCACTGACCGGGGACTCGATGCAATTCAAAACAACAGAAAAATCGAAAACAATCTCACGACAAACTTTGCGAACGACAGAATCCGATGCATCTACAAGGACTCAAAAGACACGCTTTGGATTTGCACTTACGGCCGTGGACTGATCCATGTTGAAAAAAACGGCAGGATGACAAGCTACGACAGCTCGAACAGTTCGCTCGGAAACAGGCTCCGGGTCTGCATCGAGCTTCATGACGGAACAATCGTCTGCTCAAGTGAAAAAGGCGTATCATACATCGCCAACGGAAAAGTCATAAAAACACTCGGACCTAACGACGGACTGACAAACGCCATGATTCTCAGCCTGATGGAGATGAAGGACGGAACTATTCTGGCGGGTTCCAACGGAAACGGACTTGCGATCATCAGAAACGGAAAAATCGAAAACATTCTTTCCGTAAAAAACGGGCTGACCTCAGACGTAATATTGAGAACCGTGCGCGAAGAAAACGGAAACGGAGCTTTTATAGTAACAAGCAACAGCATCTGCTATCTGAACGAAAAACTTTTGATAAAGCCGCTCAACAATTTCCCGTACTTCAACAATTACGACATAGCCTCAAACGGAGATACTATGTTCATCCTTGGAAGCGCGGGAATTTATGTCGTGAACAAAAACGAGCTTCTGAAAAACAATGGATCTTTACAGTACGAACTCTTAGACTCAAAGAGCGGACTTGATTCTGCCCTTACGGCAAACGCATGGAATTATTGCGACGAAAACAAAAACCTCTACCTCTCATGCGGAAACGGCGTATACAAAGTTGACATGAACAATTATCTTTCCGGAAAGCGCACATACCATCTTATGGTATCAAAAATAAAGCTTGACGGAGTTTCATTCCAGCTCAACAGGAGCGAACCGTTCATAATCAGCAGGGACATTGCAAAAATCGAATTCGCACCGGAAGTAATCAACTACACGGTTCTCGATCCATTCGTAAGCTACCAGCTCGAAGGCTTCGATACGGCAGCGACAGTGATTCCGCAGAGCGAACTTACAAACGTAGTATACACAAATCTTCCGTCCGGCTCGTACAAGTTCAATCTTGCCGTTCTGGACAAAAACCGCAACATTCTCGAAAGAAGCAGCTACGAGCTTATAAAAGAAAAAGCGATTTACGATACGAGATATTTCAAAGTCTACCTTGTTCTCGTTTCGGGACTCGCGATCGCATATTTTACATGGCTGATCGCCCGCATAAAAATTCAGCGGGCATTTGAGCTTCAGCGTCAGCAGCTCGCATTCGCGAAGGAGCAAGTCAGGCTTGGCAACGAGACTATCCTTGCAATCGCAAAGACGGTCGATGCAAAGGACGAAAACACAAGCCAGCATTCTGTCAGAGTCTCCGAATATTCGGTCATGATAGCAAGGGAACTGGGATTCACAAATAAAGAGTGTGAGAATTTAAGAAAAGCGGCTCTTCTGCACGATATCGGCAAAATCGGAATCCCGGACAGGATCCTGAACAAGCCAGCAAAGCTCGATGACAACGAATACGCAATAATGAAATCTCATGTAACGCGCGGTGCAGAAATTCTGAAAGACTTCACTATGATTGACCACGTTCACGAAGGAACCCTATACCATCACGAAAAATATGATGGCACAGGCTACCCTTACGGACTCGCAGGTGAAGCAATCCCTATTTATGGAAGAATAATCGGTGCCGCAGATGCATTCGACGCAATGACAGCAAACCGTGTCTACAGAAAGCAGCTCGATTTCAATTACGTGCTGAGCGAGCTGAAACGCTGCCGTGGCACTCAGTTCGACCCGAAGATTATTGATATAATACTAAAACTGATTGAAACCGGCAAAATCGACATAAACTCGCTTTACAAAAACACCAAGTAAGGAGCGCATATGAAACGGGAAACTGTCATAACATTCATAACATTCATAACATCTCTTTTTTTAATCCTGATTTTTTTCGCATGCCGCCATTTTGTAAAAAACAGCAATCATCAGGACGAAATCATGAACATCGGGTTCATTCTGAACGGAGATGAAAGCATCCCCTACGCAAACAACTTTATCAGGGTTTTCCCGGCTATCACAGAAAAATTCGGCAGAAAGGTTCGAATCATCCCGAAAACAAATGTTTCCGCAGATCAGATCACCCCGACGCTCAACGACTTAATCAACGTAAACTGCAAAATAATTTTCTCAACCAGCTACTCTTATTCAACAATCGTAAAGCAATATGCTGAAAAATATCCGGAAATCCAGTTCTGCCAGGCTTCGGGAGACAACGCAAACGAAGAGCCTGTCCTGAAGAACTACCATACGTTCATGGGCGAAATCTACCAGGGAAGATATGTCGCGGGACTCGTCGCAGGAATGAAGCTCAAGGAACTGATCGACAAAAAAATCATCAGCCCGGACGAAGCAAAAATCGGTTACGTCGGGGCTTTTCCGTTCGCAGAAATCATATCGGGCTACACAGCTTTTTTCCTGGGCGTTCGCTCAATCGTGCCGACTGCAACCATGACGGTTGAATACACTTACACCTGGTCAAGTTTCTCTGAGGAACGAGCCTGCACAGAGCGTCTCATAAACGAAGGCTGCATAATCATATCGCAGCACACCAATACAATCGCGCCAGCAACGGCATGCGAGGCGAACTTCAGCAAGAACGTCTTCCACATCGGATACAACCAGAGCATGATCGACATAGCCCCGATGACGTCGCTTATCAGCACCAGAATCAACTGGATTCCATATATCCTGGGAGCTATTGAAGCGGTAATCAACAAAAAGAATATAGAAAAATCAATAAGAGGAAACGTCCACGGAAACGACATCAGCGCAGGATTTGCGCTCAACTGGGTTCAGATGCTTGATTTAAACACAATCAGCGCAACTCCAGGAACAGCACAAAAAATCGAAGAGGCGATCCAGAACTTCAAGAAAGGGAAAATACACGTATTCTATGGAAACTATATCGGAGTCAATCCTTATGACGAGAAAGACACTTATGATTTAAATAAAGAATTCAAGGAGAACGCGAAAGCTTCCGCACCAAATTTCTACTACATCCTAAAAGATGTGATTACGGTAAAAGAAGAAATGCTCCAGTGGAACATGGACTGAGAAATCAGCAACAAAAATCGCCGGGCGGAAAAAGAATTTCCAGAATTAAACAGCGTTTTCCTGAAGGTCAGCAAAAAGAACCTTCAGACGTTTTTCGAAATCATCTGAGTTTTTCTTCATATCGGAAAGGAATTCGTTGTCACCGATCGTGCCGACAACAGCATCCATCTCGCGTCCGTTCCTGAAAGTAATCATTCTGAAATCGTCGTCATAATCCTTCATTCTTGAAATCAGGGCAGAAGCGTACATATCCTTGTTGACGGCAGAAACATCGTTGTGAATATCCTCAAAAATTTCAGATGTAAATTCGCAAATCGGGCGAGAATAAAGTTTTTCGAGGAGATTCATCGCATAAGCAACTTTATGATCCTCGTATTCTTCAAAACACTTGTCGTAGAATGCGTGAACGCCGTTCCAATCCTCAATTTCGTGAGTCTTTATGAGATCAAACAGATATAAAAGTTTTTCTTCCGGCATGATCTGTCCGCCGACGTTGACCCACTTTATGTAAAGCGGCATCGCGGCAATCTTGACAAAATCTTTTCGAGAGAGCTTTTCGATATTGTTTCGGTCCGCATATTCCATGAGGGTTCGGACTGAAAAATATTTGGCGATTTTCCTGTATTCTTTGTAAGCCCGGACAGGCTTTAAAATCAGTCCGCCGAACTTTTTCTGAACGGAAGTATCGCGAAGAGTAAAATCAGCATTCGGATTCTGATGAAGATAATCCTTTGCGATCTGATACAAGGCTTTTTTGTCCTCGGCAAGGATCGCCGCCTCGTATTTCTGACCGATGAGGTAATCTACAGTCAGCTCGATTATTTTTCTAAGTCCGATCTCCACTTCCTGCATCGTGTCCGGCGCAAGAGGGTCAGTCTCGATGTGCTGAACTTTTATGACGCGCTTGTCGCGCTTTTGAAATTTCGATTTGTTTCTTGCAACCGCATACATGTTGTACAAAAACCAGTACGCGGGAATTATGCGGACAGGCTTGCAAGGGCCGTCTGAAGTGATAAGAGAGAACGGATACTGAATGTTCAGCTCGTTCTGATAGCTTCCCTTCGCGACGAGGGTAAAACATGCGAAGCGCGAGTTATGCTTGAAGTCGGAACAGAGCCCTGGCCAGAATCCCCGACCTGCAAACATCTCGCCGTCAGGTGAGCGAGAGTTGTGGTTTGAGCCGATTGTCGCCCCGGAAGCGATGTTCGACTGGCCGCACAAGGTTGATGCGATGAGGAACGAAGAGTTGTGGTGCTGCTCGTGGAAAGGAAAGACGAGGTTGTTCAAGATTTCGCAGCAACTGACGGTGGAATTATCGCCGAGAACAGAATTCAAAAGGCGCGCACCATATTTCAGCTGGCAGTTTCTTCCGATTACAAAGCGAACCGCAACTGCCTGGTAAAAAGCTTTTGAGCCGTAGCCCATTATGCCGTTTACAAGCTCGACGCCCTCACCTATCTGGCTCGGTTCGTCTTCGGATGAGTGGATCGTTATGTTTTTGAGCTTGAACGCGCCTTTTATGTAGGCAGCCCGCTCGATTCGTGCGTCTTTTAGAAGCGTCGTGTTCTTGATGACAACATCATCTTCGATGATTCCGTACGTGTTCTGAAGTTTTGACTGTCCGAACTCCGTCAGCTCGATAAAGCGTGCCATCAGCTGCTTGTCGTCCCGGTATTTTGACCAGATATAAGCATCAGCAGGAATCATGCTGTCAAAAGGAAGGACCGCGCGATTGTCATTTTCGTTTCCTACGCTGACCCAAACTCTGGCAGATTCGCTTTCACCTTCTTTTAAAAGACCGTTTCCGAATTTTGAGTGCTTCGTACAGCTTATTTCCTGAATATTGAAAAGAATTACACGATTTCCGACTTTATAGTTTGAGATATATTGAACATTGCATACAGAACAGTAATCACCCAGTACAACATTCTCAAAGAGGGAATTAAAACAGCCGGCCTCAAGAACGAGGTCATGATATTTGAGCGAAATATGAGTCAGCTTTCCGACTACAAAAAATCCCCTGAAGTGACATCCAGAAATCAAATCCGGTTCGAATTCACATTCATCAACCCAGATGTTCTTCCATGTGGGATCAATATTTGTATTCGTTTCTTTTAAAATTGAAATCTCTTGAGGGGTAAGTTGTCGCTTTCCTGTTAAAAAATCGGTATAATATTGTGGGAGGGATGCTGCATTTAATTCTTTTGTTAAAGTTACCATAAACTGTTCCGTGCGTTCATTTTAATGATTGAATTTTATTCAGTAAAGGCTTTTTTAAAATTATTTTAGGGAACTGCCGATTAACAACCAAAGCGATTGATCCGCATTTTCCGCCAAAATGCCTTGTTCATTATCGACAAAAAAAAGAATCCTATGAAAAAAATAAAAACACTGATTTTAATACTGCTCAACTCAATTTTAACGCTCACAAGCATCCATGCTTTCGAAGCTGAGGACATAAAGACATTCACGCTCGAAAACGGACTTAAGATCCACGTGCTGGAGGACACTTCAAGCGCGGTCATCAGAATGGAAATATCCATCGAAGCCGGCTACAGATTTCAGGACGAAAAAAACGCCGGGTTCTTCTCGTTGTACGCAAATCTTCTGGGACTTGAGATTTCCGGGGACAGAGTGCGGACACAAAAAACTCTCAGCCCGCTCGAATTTGAAAAATCAGTCTCGGACTTTTCAAAATACCTGAGGGGACTGAACGTAAGCGACTCAAAACTAAAATCGGCATACAGCGAAGCCAAAAAAAACATGGCGGAAACAAGCTCCAGCGCAGCAGGATTCATAAATTCGGCAGTCGAGACAAAGATGTATCCGCAGCACCCCTGGAAGAACGAGAACAGCATCAATCCGAAGCAATTCTCGTCAAAATCTCTCTCCGAGCTCAGGACAACGCTCGGCGAAATCGGCGACAATTTTTACACAGCGGCGAGGACATCGATATTCATAAGCGGAAACATAAGCCCAAACTCCGCATTGGCAATCGTAAAAAAATACTTCGATGATTTTCCGGCACGCCAAAAACTTCAGCCGCAGTCTTATGCAGAAAAAAAACTCACATCGCTTTTGCAGGAAGGGAAGCTCGGCAAAGAAAAAAAATTCGTCCTCTATGACAAATCTTTTTCGGACGAAATGACTCAGATTGTCGTCGAGTACAAAGATTTTTCAACGGAAGAAAGCGACATTCTGGCTGCGGTCTGGAACGAAAACGAATCCCCATTCAAAGCCCTCCTTCTTAAGCAGAGGAACCTGAAGATTCTCGGAGCTGACTATATCGACGCGGCATCTTCACCGGAGAGAAATGCGCCACGCGTAATAATTCAGTCCCTGCTTGGAACCGTAAAAGTCTCCCCGGCTGTGCAGGCGGAACTTTTTCTTGAGATGTCACGTGACAAAGAAAATCTTTCCGACGATCAGATTGCCTTCGCGCAAAAGAAAAATGAAGCCCTGTTCAACAAAATAAAAGAAAATTCAGCAAAATTAATGGAAGAATTCGCACGCTTTGTAACACGAAACGAGGGTGCGGACGCACAAATCTTTTTTGACCACAGCTCTTCCCAGCCGCTGATAACGGCAGAAGACCTGAATCAAAAAATCGAAAGCTCCTCTCCGTACGTTTTCGTCCTGGTAAATTCTGCGGTCTACACAAAACATGCAAAGGATTTCAAAAACTCAGGCTACGTACCGCTCACCTCAAAAAACGGGGCATGGTACACTCAAAAAATCTATGCGGATCTTCTGAAACAAAAGAGCGAAACTCCTGCAAGCATTTCAAAGGAGACAAAAACAGACATCGCACAATCGGCTGCAAGATTCGTCGAAAAACACAGGGCGGATTTTTCTTATGCGGCCTTAAAAAACGGCATTCCTGTATGCATCAAGCAAGATGTTTTTTCAAATGAGGCTCTGATTTCGCTTTCGATAGCCGGAGGTGACCTGCTTTTCGCAAAAGAAACTCCGGGACTGACAGCCGTCCTGACGGATTCAATCGCGGTGAACGTTCAGCGTCAGATGGACTTGTTTGCGGCGAACGGAACTTTGAGCGGATATTACGATGTCTCATCCCAGACTTTCGCGACACATTCGGTTATCACAATCTCATGCGCCGCAAAGGACATCGTATATGCAATACAATCAGCCTACACAGCCCTGATTTTTTGTGACATAGCTCCGGCGATTGCGGACGGGGTAACTTACGACGAGCGGACCCAGTGGAGGCTCAAGACGGGCACAGGAGATTTCCAGCTTTTATGCGAGGCCGTCAGGATTCTGTACAAGGACACGGATCTTCCGCTCTTGTATCAGGATACAAAAGACAAACCTGATGACATGACATTCACGAAAATCCTTGAAGGCTATCCTTACCTTCTCGACTCGTCACGATTCTCCATCGTGGTGACAGGCGGAATCCAGAGCAAAGAAAGCCTCACCGAACTTCTTGAGAACACTTTCGGAAATTTCTCAAGCCAGACGACGACGCAAACTTTCTCCCTCGCAATCGCGCAGCCTAAATTCAGGAAACTCGCTAAACGTGTTGCAATCAGGCATCTTTTCCTGACAGACATCAGCAAGGACAAAGCAGGTCCGATGCCGGCAAAACTTATTCCGACGACGAAATTCCTTGATCCGATTCTATACTGCATTCCAAGCCCGGATTTGGCATCAACAGACGCGGCATTGTTCAACGCCCTTCTGATCGAGCTTTCGGGCAGGATCGAAGCGAAAGCAAAAGAAAAAAATCCTCAATCCGCCGTAAAACTTGCGCTTTCAGAACCAGCGCTTCCATTCGCGCGGCTCACCGTCACAAACGTAGAGCACACTGCCGACATCGACAGAATCTATAAAGAGTGCGTCCAGTCGATAAAAAATGACCTGAGGCAGCTGATTTCGTCAAAAATCGACGGCGTAATCGATGCGGAAAAACCAGCCCTTCTCGCACAACTTGAAAGCGGATGGATTTTAAAAGTGCTGTCAGAATCCGGAACTCCGCAGGGAACGGCAAGGCTGATTGAAAACGGCCTCATACTGAAAAATGCAGAGCTGTATCTCGACCAATACTCAGCCGTGGACAATGCCCAGGCAGAAGATTATTTTCTGATCGCCGAAAGCCTTCTGGAGACAAAGCCGCCGCTGATTTTATACTCAAAAGACTCAAAATAATTTGAGCGGACTAAGAAAAGATCACCGCATCCATTAGCTCATCATGGGCATCGCAGGGAAAATCGTAATTTTCTCCATCCAGGGTGATCGATTTTTCTGATTTCTGGCACGAAAACGCATATCCGCACAAAAAGACTTCTTCGGAATTTTTTTTCAGCCGGGGAATATACCGGTCATAAAAACCTTTTCCGTGACCGAGCCTTTTTCCATCGCTCGTAAACAGCACCCCTGGCACGATCACAAAAACAGATTTTTTATTCAGGTCGTCCTCACCCAGTTTTTTTGCAGTGATTTTCGGCTCTTTTATTCCGAAGCTGCCTTTCTCAAGCTGGCTCTCAAGGCTTTTTTTTGAATCAAGGATAAAAAAATCCATATCCGAGGTATTTGGTTTTACACGCGGAAGGGCGACCAGTTTTCCGGCGCACAATGCTTTTTTCAGTATGTCCATGCAGTCGCATTCAGTCTCCGTGGCGACGTAGCCTAAGACAATATCGGATTCGGAGAATCTTCTGAAAACATCGGCATCGGAAAGAAAATTTTTTGCGGCATTTTCAGACTCTTTCTCCTGCGAAGTGGCAGAAATAAAATCAGCTATTTTTTTGTGAGCAGAATTTCTTAAAACCTTCTTAATTTTTTTACAATCTTCATCATTCATAGTGCTAATTTATCATAAAATGATGTAAAATAGTATTGAAAAGTTTACCAGCTCCTGAGCGATTTTATCGGTCAGGACAATCATTTTAAGCCAAAAAGAGGTACTTATGCTTAATTTGAACAATAATGGTGCGATTCTGAAAAAAGATATTCTCGTCAACATCGCACGCATGCAAATGGAGGGAAGTCTGAAAGAAAAAATTGACTCCCTGCCAGAAACACTGATTCCGTCTGATTCGAAACCGGTCTACAAAAATATTGAGGAAGACCGTGAAAACGTCCGTCAGCGAATAATCGCAAGACTCGGTATTTCTCTCGAAACAGCAGACTTGTCTAAAAAATTATCTGACTTCGCGGAAGAAGCTCTCAAACGCGAAAAACCTACATGGCCGATGATTACGGTCGTAAAAAAATCATGCAATGCCTGTGAGAAGCCGCATTATTTTCCTACAGATGCATGCCAGGGCTGTCTCGCCAGACCCTGTATGGTAAACTGCCCTAAAAAAGCAATCGAGATCAAAGATCACAGGGCGCACATCGATCAGGAGAAATGTATCAGCTGCGGAATGTGCCAGCAGAACTGTCCTTATCAGGCAATCGTAAAGACAATCGTTCCTTGCGAAGCGCACTGCCCGGTAGACGCAATTTCGAAAGACGAAAACGGCCAGGAGCAGATCGACTTCGAGAAATGTATTTTCTGCGGAAAGTGCATGAGCAACTGTCCTTTCTCTGCAATCATGGACAAATCCCAGCTAACAGATGTTATCAGGAACATCATGGACGGAAAGAAAGTCGTCGCAATGTACGCTCCTGCCATCGGAGCGCAGTTCAAGGGAGCAAAAGCAGGGCAGCTTGACGGAGCAATTCTTAAAGCCGGATTCAGCAAAGTATACGAAGTTGCTATCGGAGCGGACATAACCGCTGACAACGAAGCGAAAGAGTTTGAGGAGCGCATGGAAAAGGGCGCAAAACTTATGACGACAAGCTGCTGCCCTGCATACGTCCGCGCCGCACAAATTCATATTCCTGATATTGTTCCTTGCATCAGCGACACAAAATCCCCGATGTACTACACCGCCGAGGTCGCAAAACAGGCAGACCCGGACTGCGTTACTGTATTCATCGGACCATGTCTTGCTAAGCGCCGCGAAGCGTTCGACTCAAGCAATGTCGACTATGTTCTCACCGTCGAAGAGCTGAACGCCCTGTTCGAGGCAAAAGGAATAAACGTAGCTCAAGCGGAGCCTTACGTCGCAAAATATACACCGACTGTTTCAGGACGAAATTTCGCAAAAACAGCCGGAGTTGCAGAAAGCGTTCGCGTAAGACTTTCTGACGCTTCAATACTCAGACCGCTCGTAATAAACGGACTGACAAAAGACACTGTAAAAGTTCTAAAGAATTACGGACTTTACAACGCCGGAAAAGGCGCGGCTCCTGCCGAAAACGCAAACATGATTGAAGTAATGTGCTGCGAGGGCGGATGTATCGCAGGTCCTGGCGTCATTTCAAATCCGAAGCTCGGAAACGGACTTCTTACGATCTATGCAAACGCCGGTTCAAAACCTGATGCAAGCGGAAAACCGGTTCCATGCAAAATCGAGAACGTTCTGTAAATCTGTAAAATCTAAAAAATTTTCAATAAGATACAAAGGAAACAAAACATGAAATCAAACTTGACCGAAGAAATATTGAAGCAACACGTTGCGGAGTTGGACTCATGTTTTGTTTTTCCTACTCAGATGGCGGCAGATCTTTGGGCGGACAGGATTACTCTTGTCTCGGACACAAAGGCTGTCGCATCTGAACGTTTCATCGCCTGGGACGACTTCAAGGGAACATCAATAAAAAGTCGCCAGCAGGAAAAACGGGCGATCCCGTCACAACTCAGAAAAATTTTCGTAGTCCGCCTCATATCAGAAAATGCAGAATCTCCTTTTTTCAAGGATTTAATCGTTCCTGACTACGCAAAAAATGCATCCGGATTTGCATCATCAATCAGTTCCCTTCTTCCGAGTCTCAGGCTCTGGAAAGAGAAATTCGACGCATTGAAAACCGAGGGGGACGACGAAGACAAAGATCTTCTACTTCTTTACGAAAAATACAAAGATTTTCTTGACTCCCACGAGCTTTTTGAGCCGGCATGGGAAACCCCGCCGTTCAAAAAAGACGGCTGGAAATATTTTATCTTCTATCCGGAAATTCTTTCGGATTACATGGAATACAAGACGATTCTCGAAAGCGCCGAGGACGTCACGGTAATAAATCTTCCGCAGGTTTCAAATTCTGCCCCTCAGGAAAACATCCCTGAATGCAAGTTTTTCTCAAATTCCCGCATCGAGCTGAAAAATGTCGCAATCTATCTAAGAAAATTGCACGACGAGCAGAAAATAAGCTGGCAGGATATGGCGGTCAGCGTGCCGGATTTAAAATCTGTAGGAAACTACATCGACAGGGAGCTGGAGCTTTACAGGATTCCACATGTCCTGCGCTCATCAAAACCTCTTTCTTCCACGGGTGCAGGCGCATTCTTTAGCCTTGTTCAAAACGCTGTGCAAAATAATTTTGATTACGCATCGATCATGAGCCTCGTCCTGAACCAGACGCTTCCATGGCAAGATCGCGAAAAGAATTTGCAGCTGATTGATTTCGGACGAGAGAACAACTGCCTCGTGAATTTCGAATACAACGGAAAAAAAATTGATGTCTGGAAAGAATCTCTTCTGCGCGGAAATCCGCCGGAAGGAATAAAAGAACACTACGAGAAACTCCGGTACGGCATCGAAAAGCTGGCTCATGCAAAAACTTTCTCCGAACTTCGCGCCATGTATTTTATGTTCAAAAATGATTTTTTCAACATGGATGACTGTCCCGCGGAAAGCGACAGGATCTTAAGCCGGTGCATTTCAGAACTTGGACTGTTAATCGATCTCGAAGAGGAGTTCACCGAATGCAAAGTCCCTTCCCCGCTGGGATTTTTCATCGAGCATCTGGACAGCAAGGATTATCTTGAGCAGACAGATT
>CAMVSS010000033.1 GCA_947170195.1 uncultured Treponema sp.
AGGTCATCTGAAGTATGTGCGGATAGACGCCCTTCAGTTTGCCGTAAGCGTTGAGAACCTCATCCTCATCCGTCAGTATTATGCTCACAAAATCGTCTTTTCTCTCGATTGTCTCGCAGGAAGCTTTCTTCATTATTTCCTCAAAAAGCCCCTTTTCCTCGCGCACATCGCGCAGCGGCTCAAGATCCACCGTGTAAAAGCTCAGTTTTCCCTTTTCCGCGCAGTCGATTATCGTCACCGACTTCCTGTGATTTTTTTCCGAAAGCGAATATTTGAGCGGCGTGCCGCAATAGCGGACGTTCTTATTTTTTCCAAGCGTCTGCGGGCCGTGAATGTGCCCAAGAGCGGTGTAATCGAAATCAGAGAACAATTCTGCGCTCACCCCGTCAAGGCCGCCGTAAACAGGAATCTCCGAATCGCAATGCTCCGCGCTGACGATGTTCTGATGTGCCACGCAGATATTTCTTTCCGAGGTGTCGACGTTCATGTTTTTTATGGCAACCCGGAGAGCATCCTCAAAGCTCTCGATCTTTTCATCTGGATTATAAAAACGGACGGTGGCAGGGCGAACAAAAGGAAGAAGATGTATATTTATTTTTCCATAGGAATCTTCCAGCACGATTTTCTCCACGGAGCCGTCATAAGCCCTTGAGAAAAATATCCCGCTGTTTTCCATAAAATCACGCCCAAAGCTCAGGCGTTCGGCAGCATCGTGATTTCCGCTGATTATAAAAACTTTGAGTCCTTTTTTTACAAGGCCGCGCAAAAAATCTTCCAGCAGCCGTATAGAATCGATGGAAGCTACAGACCTGTCGTAAACATCGCCGGCAATGATAACTCCGTCAACACCCTCCTGCTCAAAAATGGATGTCATCTTGGTCAGAATGTATTTTTGATCCTCCAGCAAGGAATATGATCCCAGTTCAATTCCAAGATGAAGGTCTGAAATATGCGCAAATTTCACCTGAAGCCCCACAATACGTCGAGCCAAAGCACGCTACGCTTAAAACCCTGACTTCGCCGTTTTTTGGGTTTTTAATAAACCCTGCAATAAAAAAAGTCTGCCTTTAAATTGACAGACTTTTTAAACGAGGTCAATACAAATGTACGGACGGATTTTGCCGATTTTCTCTATGCCTTTGTCGCAAGATAAGACACTGCAGAAAGCGCGGCAACATTTCCCTCGCCCGCTGACTTAACATACTGGTAAGGAGTTCCGGTAATGTCTCCGCAGGCAAAGCAGCCCTTTATATTGGTCTCCATCTTTCGGTTCACCTCGACATGATTTCCGTCGAGAACAAGGCCCGGAACGAGCTGGTTCGGCGCAACCGAATCCCTCAGGATAAAGATTCCGTCAGCATCCAAAGTTCTTTCCTTTAATACGAGGCGATTTGCCTTGAGAGCACCTTCTATCTTGAGCGGAACATCCCTCACGACCTCAAGATTCTGTGCGGAAATGCCAACCTCTTCTTTATAAAGCGGAATGTAAGTAACCTTGTCACAGATTTCCGTCATAAAGCTCACTTCTTCCTCTTCCTTTGGCGACTGGCCGATTATCACGACCTTTTTGCCCTTGTACAAAGGAGCATCGCAGGTAGCGCAGTAGCTAACTCCCCTGCCCAGATATTCTTCCTCGCCCTCGTACGGCTTTCCGAAAGACACTCCCGTCGCAATGATAACCGAAGAAGCCTCGAAAATCTCATTTTTCTTCGACATGAGGTTGAAATAATCCCCCATCGAATAGCATGAGGTTATCTGCTCCTCGGTGATTTTAATATTGAGCGAATCAAGATGCTTCAAAAAATTCTTCTGAAGCTCGTCGCCCTTGATTGCAGGAAATCCCGGGTAATTCAATATTTCATGCGCTTTCGAAAGCTTTGGACTCAGCTCACGAGAGCCGAACAGGATCACCTTTTTGTTTCGGATTGTAAGAGTTATGGCCGCAGAAATTCCGGCAGGACCTGTTCCCAAAATAGCTACGTCGTATCGTTTTGCTGTATTCTCCATCATATTCCTCACCTCTCAAAAAGATTGTGTACAATCTATATTAAATTGTACACAATCTTTTGTCAACAGGACAGATTTTTTTTAATATATCAGCATTTATCTCAAAATCCATTCGGATGCTGATTTATTCCTTTCTGAACAGATCGGTCACATGGAACTCCGTCAGATCGCGGACGACCTCGCTTGCAATCATGAGGCCGGCCACCGACGGAACGAACGCATTGCTTCCCGCTGCCATTTTACCGTTTCTGGGAACATCTTCCGAAAAGCCGGTATAATCCGGCGGAATCACAGGCTCGGTGGAGAACACACATTTGAGCCTTTTTATACCGCGCTTTTTCAGCTCGTTTCTCATGACTCGGGCAAGCGGACACACACTCGTCCTTGAGATATCTGCAACCTTGAGCTTTGAAGGATCAACCTTGTTTCCAGCTCCCATGCTGCTTATGACAGGCTTCGAGCACGAGCGGGCTTTTTCTATAATCTCGATTTTTCCCTTAACCGTGTCGATGCAGTCAACGATGTAATCATATTTCGAAAAATCAAATTCGCCGGAATTCTCTGGCAAAAAAAACATCCTGTGCTTGGTCACGGCGCAGTCCGGGTTTATGTCCAGGATTCTTTTCTCCGCGACATCCACCTTGTACATTCCGACCGTGGAATGCAGTGCATAGAGCTGACGGTTTATGTTCGACAGGGCTACTTTATCATTGTCCACGATATCAATCGCGCCGATTCCGCTCCTGACAAGAGCCTCGACAACGTAGCTTCCGACTCCGCCAATTCCGAAGACAATCACACGGGACGAGGAGAGCTTCTCAAATTTTTTTTCGCCGAAAGTAAGCAATATTCTTGAAAACTGATTCTCCATATCGCTCCCCTAATCCCACAAAATCAGCCTAACGCTCTGAGTTTCCGTCGCTGTAATCGTCATCCTCGCAGATGTCATCCTCTTCTTCTTCGTCATCGTAATCAGAACCATCCTGAAGATAACGCTTAAGCAGTCTTACGGCCTCATCTTTCTCAAGGTCAAATTCATCCATCAGCTGCATCACTATCTCGCCTTTGGAAACATATTCTTCCTCCAGCGCGCGGATGAACGAGCAGTAATACTCATAATCATCGAGATCATCATCCGAACTGCTCATAAAACCCTCATCTTCGTCATCATCAAACATCTGTTGTCTCCTTGCAATGTATCAGGATTCTCAAACTCTCCTGAGTTTTGCGAATCTTCATTTTTTTCGGGAAAAGAGTTTTCCATATTTAGCGATTGTTTTCTAGTCTTTTTCAAGATTTTTTTTCTCAAAAAAGGTAACAGAATTGATTACAACGACGTAACAATTCAGATTAATTTATCAACTTTTTCTCTGTGGAAAACCCAATTTCTGGTAACAGTTTCGATTAAAAAAACTTTTACCCATTTTTTTACTTATTTTCTTATCTCATAAGGAATTACATTTCTTTTAACATCCGCAACGTAACACTTTCGATTAGAAAAGGTAACACTTTTAACAAATCTTCTATTATATCTAATAATTATCTAATAAATTTATTTTAAATCTAATAATAAGTCCTGTGCATTTGTGAATTTCGAAAAATCTTCTATCAACTCTGTTACCTTCCTTTTTTTTGGCAATCTTTAAATGTCAGAGGTTATAAGAGCATATCGAGGATCATTTGCGATGACAGGAGTCGGACTCTTGTAGAGAGTGATTCCCGCACCGGATTCATCTATCGTTATGTTCGCCTCTGGATAGAATTTTTCTTTTATCTCCTTTATCTGTTCGATGATTCTTCCGTAGTTTACGTTTTCCTGATTCGGATTAGAATTTTCATCCACCGGCATGAACTGTTCGACAAGACGCTTTCGAGGCACAAAAACAGGATCCTTTATGGCGTGATTTCTGAAAACGAGCCATGCGTAGATATCCTTTCCGACCGCGCTCGATATGTTCTTGTAAATCGTGTAGTCAATCGGAACCGCGTGTTTCTGACAAAAACCGACGAATTCACCCGACAGAAAAATCTTGAACGAACCGTATTTGTTGTCCTTTGAGCCGTCATCAACTTCTTTGTACTGAACTCCCTCCGTAAATCGGATGTTTCCCGTCGTATGCGTCGTTACCTTCACATCGCTTTTAGGATATTTTCCGTCCTCGTACAGGTGCTTGAAAAGATAAGCCGAAGTAACCTCCGTGGATTTCTGCTCAAAAGCAAAGGCTGCGTTAGAGAAACATTCGAGCTGTTCACGGATGTCCGTTCCGCGCTGTTTTGGAAGCTGAAGCTCCTTGAGCAGATCCGCAAGTGATGAATATTCTATTAGGACCGGAAGATTCGTTTTTCCGACTATGACGGCATGGGTCGTCAGTACGCTCAGAAGAAGCCTTCCGTATTTTCCGAACGGTACGTTTTTAGGAGATGTAAGTGTTAATGTGAGTCCCTGGCTGCCCTTTCTGACAAAAACTGTTTTGTGGACGTTTCTGAACGGAAGGGATGCCGTCGTAAAAAAGCTCGGAATGAAACTCAATGATTTTGTACGCTCTCGGCCTGAATCGAGGTCAAAAAGCTCCCCGACTGAATCATCGAGCGCAACAAGAGAATTTTCCGGCTGATCTTTTATTTTTTTGCTCACTTTTTCCTCCCGAAGAAAGTGATTTTACTATTTTCTGATTCTTTCTGATTTGCGTCCGCGCATTAAAGGATGTTCAGAATTCCGTCTTTGTAGGCAACTTTACCCTCTGTCTCAAATTTTCTGAGCAGCTCGTATGCATCGATTACTCCCTGAGAGACAGTGACACCGTGCGAGATGAAATAGGCTTTGAGCTCGTTCTTTTTTGCGGTTGTGAGCCTTACTCCGATCTTTGTGTCTGATATGTCTTTTGAGTCATCCCTGATGACGTTTGCGGCCTGCGGTGTTTTCTGGACTGGTTCTTCTTCTTGGACAGGCGCGCTCATGGCGTTTGTCTGAAAGAGATTCTTCATCTGATTGAGGTCGTCTTCCTGAATTTCCCTGTTTATTTTTCTTGTAGCCGGCATTGTTTTCTCCTTGATGTTTATTCTGAAAGTCCAGCCGCTATTTCAGCGATTGTCTCCAGCGTTTCTTTTTTTGCTTCTGTGTTGTCGATAGGCTCGTGAAGATCCTGAGCTTTTTTGAAAGCCTGATCTACCGGGATGACGTGCATCTTCATGTTCTGAGGAAGTGTTTTTATGAGAGCATCGATTTTTCCGGTCTGAGATGAGAGTCGGTTGTCCTTTGAGTTGAGGACGAGACGCTTGATTGATGCCTCCCGGCTGATTCTCTTTGTGCGGTCCTTCAGCTCAGAGAGATTTGCCATGAATATTTCAAGTCCGTCGAAAGAGAAACGGTCTATCATCATTACGGGCACGATCTCGTTGCTGGCGATAAAGCATGATTCCTCGAGAGGTCCGAAATGCGGAGACGTGTCGATGATGCAGTATTCGAATGCCTTTGCAAGCTCGTCTGTTACGTCGAGCATCGCCTCGTTGTTTCTGGTCGCATCGGTCTTCTGGTAATCGTTCAGACCTCCCCCTACTCCCGCCGTCGGAATCATGAAAAGGTTTTTGATTCCCGTGGCGATCAGCGCGTCTCCGATCCCAGCCTTTTTTGTGAGGACGTCGGACAGTTCCGCAGTGAGGTCGTGGTTGTACCATGCCGAAGCATTTCCCTGAGGGTCGGCGTCAATCAGCACGACCTTATGTTTTTTAGCTAATTCCGTAGCAACGCTGACGGCGACAGATGTTTTTCCAGTGCCGCCTTTCTGAAGAGCAAATGTGATTGTTTTCATGTTTTTCCACCCTGCCATCATTATAAAATAGGGCAAAAAAATAGTCAAATTTAAAAGGGGAACAAATAGCACAAGGGGAACAAGGTTTACAAAGAGAAATGTGTGAAATGTGAGAAAAATAGTACAAAACTAACAAAGAGACTAATAGAAAAGTAGTACGAGTATAACAAAGAGCACAAAGAGACTTGTGTATTTTGTTATACTAGGAGTACATAAGGTACAAGTAGACTAGGGGTACAAGGCTACTTTTTAAACTCTTTCGAGGATTCGATTATAAAGGACTTTTTAAAACTTTTGACATGTTTTACGTCCGAAAAATACCCCCTCTTAAAATCAATCCTCGTGCGTCTGGAGGGATTTTAAAAAATCAGGAATTCTTTCATTTCTGACGTTTTTCGGCGGTGAATTCTGGCTGTTTTGTGGCTTCGTTTTTTGGGTTGTGAGCCGTTTTTTACAGAAAATAAAATTCTTGCATTTTTTCATTTTGGGGATAAGAATCAGAATGTGGTGGATGTTGCTGCTATTTTTATCCGCCGCAAATTTGGTGCGCTTTTCTGGAAGGGCAGGGGAGCGTTCCTCTTAACCCGTTTTAAAAAGGAGGTTTTATGACTGGGTTTGGTTTAATCGTCGTGTTTGTCCTTGCAATAGTTCTGATGATTGTTGCAATCTCAAAGTTCAAGATTCATCCGTTTATCGCCATCATGGCGGTATCGCTTTTGTTCGGACTGATTGCGGGTATTCCGCTCGTTGATAAAAAAGTCGACGGAAAGACTGTCACTGGTATTGCCGGTGTAATCGGCTCCGGATTTTCTGGAACGTTCTCCAGCATTGGTATCGTAATCATCTTCGGTGCTTTGATTGGAAGCATCCTTGAGGTTACGGGCGCTGCATTGAAGCTCGCTGATATCGTCATAAAAATTGTTGGAAAAAAACATCCTGTCGCTGCTATTGAGCTGATGGGCTGGGTCGTTTCAATTCCTGTTTTCTGTGATTCTGGTTTCGTAATCCTGAACCCTATCCGAAAGGCGCTCGTAAACAGGACGGGAGCTTCCTCTGTTGCAATGTCGTTCGGACTTTCTGCAGGTCTCTATGTTTCGCATGTCTTTATTCCGCCGACGCCAGGTCCTATCGCGGCCGCATCAACTCTCGGAATTGGTGACAATCTTCTTCTTGTAATCGGAATCGGTGTTCTTTGTTCTATCTTCCCTCTTATTGCCGGCATCCTGTACGCAAATTACATCGGTGTGAAAGTAAAGGCTGATGACGAGGCTGATTCAGGTGCAATCACAAAATCTTATGAGGAGCTTGTCGCTTCTTATGGAAAAATCCCGAGCGGCGTGAATGCGTTGGCTCCGATCATTGTTCCTATAATCCTTATGGCGGCATCTTCTGTCGTTGCAATGGCTAAGGGAAGCGGATTCTGCGCAGATGTCATAAAATTCCTTGGAACTCCTATCGTGGCTCTTGCTGCCGGTGCTTGCCTTGCGATATTGCAGCTCAAGCTTGCCGGAAAAATCGAAGATTTCTATAAAATCACAAACGATACTCTCAAGACGGTCGGACCTATTCTTTTCGTTACGGCTGCCGGCGGTGTTCTCGGAAAGGTGATTTCTTCTTCGGACATGGTGAACTACATAAAGGAGCATGCGACTGTGCTCAGCGCGCTGGGCGTATTCTTCCCGTTCATCCTCTCGGCTATATTGAAGACGGCTCAGGGTTCTTCTACGGTTGCCCTTACGACTACAGCCGGTATCGTGGCTCCTCTTCTCCCTGCATTGGGATTTGACTCGCCGCTCCGCGCAACTCTCGCATGTATGGCTATCGGTGCTGGTGCAATGACTGTATCTCATGCAAACGATTCTTACTTCTGGGTTGTGACAAACTTTGGTGCAATGACTCCGGAAAAAGGCTACAAGACTCAGACCGCCGGAACTTTGGTTCTTGGTGTCGCTGCAATCATTGAGATCTTTATCCTGTCATTGTTCTTGCGCTAAATTTTAATTGCTGCTGCGAATTCTTTTCGCGGCAGTATTTTTATTTTAAAGGGTTGATATATGAAACTTTTATTTGCATCGGATTCGTTCAAGGGAACTATAACAAGCGAGGAGTCCAGTGAAATGCTCAGAAAGGCAGCCCGTAACGTTTTTGGGGACGTTGAGTGCGATTCTATTCCCGTCGCGGATGGCGGTGAAGGAACTACAGAGGCTGTTATAAAAGCTGTCGGCGGGGACAGGATTTATGTTGACGTGCGCGGGCCTCTGATGGAAAAGACCCGTTCCTTCTATGGAAAGCTTGACGAGAATCGTGCCGTTATGGAGATGGCTGTAGCGTCCGGTTTGCCAATGGTTCCTCCAGAAAAAAGAAATCCGCTTTATACCACGACATACGGAACCGGCGAGCTGATTCTTGATGCTTTGAACCGTGGTTTTTCAGATATTTCGATTGCGATCGGTGGGTCGGCGACGAACGATGGTGGCATGGGCTGTGCGCGTGCGCTCGGCGTAAAGTTTTTTGATAAAGATGGAAATGAGCTTTCTGGGGTCGGAGAGGATCTTGAGAAAGTATGTCATATAGATGTTTCTGGCATTGACGAAAGGATAAAGAACACGAAGTTCACCGTAATGTGCGACGTAAAGAATCCTCTGTGCGGAAAGGACGGATGCACATACACTTTCGGAAAGCAGAAGGGCGGAACAAAAGAAATCCTTGACCGCCTCGAAAAAGGCATGTGCAATTATCGCGACGTGATAATCAGGGAGCTGAACATAAATCCCGACGAGATTGCGGGAGCCGGAGCCGCTGGAGGTCTAGGAGCCGCGCTGCTTGTTTACCTGCACGCGAGCCTTAAATCCGGAATAGAGACCGTCCTTGATTTGTGCCGCTTCGATGACCGTCTTTCCGGCGTTGACCTCGTCGTAACTGGCGAGGGGCGCACCGACTGGCAGTCGTGCTTTGGAAAAGTTGTCCAGGGTGTGGGCGATCACTGTCTCAGGAAAAAAGTTCCGGCCGTTGCGCTTGTCGGCTCGATGGGGGAGGGGGCGGAGGATATCTTTGAGCACGGAATCTGCTCGATGATGTCGACCGTCGTTGATACGGTTCCGCTTGAGGAAGCCCTTGCCCACGCGAAGGAAGCTTATTACGACGGCGCGCTTCGGTTGTTCAAGTTCATAAAAATCGGTATGCTGATGCCGAAAACGTAAAATGAAAAAGCACAATGAAACAGAACTTCAGAAACGCTCGCTGAAAAAAGCCTCGGAGCTTGGTGAGAATGCCGGTGAAAAAGACATTCAGGAGATTGAGTCAAAGCTTGCCCGGATGAAAAAGGGCATTCTCCTCAAGGTCTGGGGCAAGGTGACGTTTTTGTGGGATTGTTTCAATTCCCCTGATGTTTCCAAGGCGACCAAGGTCAAGATAATCGGCGCTCTCCTTTATCTGATTCTTCCTTCCGACATAGTCCCTGATTTTATTCCCGGAATCGGTTTCCTGGACGACATTTCTGTGATAGTGATGCTCTACAATGAGCTAAAATCCCTCGCTCCGAAAATCATAAAACGTACGGAAGAAAAAATCTTCGAGTCCAATTATAAGAAAATCGATGAGAAGCTGAGCGAAATTTTTCGCTCAACCATGGTCAGCTGCCTTTCGACACTTTTTCTGAATGTCCTTGCCTGCGTTATCCTCATCTTAAGGCCGTTCGGGGACAAACCCTCCTTTTGGTGCGCCAACCTGATTTTTATATCTCTTTTCGCCTACACAATTTTCAGCGTCGTCCGCTATCTCAGAACCTACGGAAAGGCTTCTTTTACGATAGCCGGATTCTTTTTCGAGGAAAAAAATCTGGAGAAATCTGTCGCCCGCTACATCAAGATGGAGTACCGCTGGGTGAGCCGGGTTTATGCAGGAATCGATGTCGCAAAATCTTTTTTTGATTTCCCGATTCCTGATCTGGATCAGATCGTGCGCTCGTTCCTGTCACATTACCGAAAAAAAGCTGTTCTCTTTGCCGTTCTCATCGTGGCTTACGCGCTTCTCATCGCTGCCATCAAGATTTTCGTATTCAGAAATGGTTTTTCTATCCCCTGAACTGATTGATTTGTGATCCGATCTGCTCGATTGAGTTTTTCATCTTTCCCGCGATTTCCGTCAGGGCGGCTCCTGTTCCGTTGATTTTTTCGGCTCCGATGGACATTTCGTCCATGCTGTTTTTCATCACGAGGGGCGAGACCTGCAGCTCGCGGGCTTCATCAAGAATCTGCTTGTTTCCGGCGGACATCTCCTCGGAAGTTGCGACGACGGAATTTATGGACTCCTTTATGCTTGAGAGCTGATCGCCGATCGTCTTTGACTGAGTTGAGGACGTTCTGATTTTAATATGAGGCCAGATTTTTTTGTTGACAGAAGAAGTTGTTTATGCAATGATAGCTTGTGTACAATTGATTTGGATAAAACTGAAAATGACGGGTGGAAAATCCGCAGTAATCTGCATCAATCGACAATCTTTTTTTATGGAGGAAACGGATGATTAACGAAACGCTCAAAGTTTTGGAATCAAGACGAAGCTGCAGGAAATTTAAGCCTGACATGATAAAGGATGATGAGCTCAAGGCGATTCTCAGGGCGGGAACTTATGCCGCGTCCGGAATGGGAAAGCAGAGTGCGATCATAATCGCGGTGACTGACAAGAAAGTCCGCGATGAGATTTCCGAGGCAAACCGAAAGATCGGCGGATGGAACGAAGGTTTCGACCCGTTTTACGGCGCGCCGGTAATCCTTGTCGTGCTCGCAAAAAAAGACGTTGCGACTCATGTTTATGACGGCTCGCTCGTCATGGGCAACCTCATGAATGCGGCCGCGAGCCTTGATATCGGCAGCATCTGGATTCACAGGGCGCGCGAGGAATTCGAGTCTGATTTCGGAAAGGATATCCTCAAAAAGCTCGGAATCGAAGGCGACTATGAGGGAATTGCCCACTGCGCCCTCGGATACGCGGCAGATCCTGCTAAAGATGCTGCGCCAAGAAAAGAAAACTACGTGTACTGCATCTAGCTTTCAGGCATTGCCTTTTGTGTAATGCGCGATAAGGCTCTGAGTGCCTTTCTCGCCGAAGCCCTCGGATTCGAGGGCTGTGTAGTTTTTGAGAGCGGTTGCGAGAATTTCCAGCTGCAGTCCGCTTGCCTTTGATTCTTCAAGGGCGAGCTTCATGTCTTTTACGAAGTGCTTCAGGTAGAAACTTGCGCTGTAGTCCCCTGCGAGAATCTTTGGGGCGAATGAATCCAGCTGTTTGCTTCCTGCGGCACCCGTCGCAACAGAATCTATAAAAGTCTGCGTGTCCAGATTCTTTGATTTTGCGTATGCGATTGCCTCGCAAAGTCCGCTCATGGTTCCTGCGATCATAATCTGGTTTGCGAGCTTTGCGTGCTGTCCGTTTCCGGCTTTTCCCTGATAGCGGATGTTCGTTCCCATTGCTTTGAAAACATCCATGCACTTTTCGAAGTCATCTTTTTCTCCGGCGGCAAGTATAGAAAGGGTTCCGTTTTTGGCACCTGTCTCACCGCCTGTGACCGGAGCGTCCATCACGTGGAATCCCTGCTTTTTGCCCTCTGCGTGGAGTTTTTCGGCAAGATCCGGGCTGCTTGTCGTCATGTCAATCAGATAGGTTCCTTTTTTTGCTGATGCAAAGATTCCCCCGTCCGCAAGGTAAATTTCCTCAACGTCGCGCGGATAGCCTACAATCGTTATGACACATTCGGCATCCTTTACGCAGTCTTTTATTGTCTCGTGGAAGATCGCTCCTTTTGCAATCACGTCCTCTACCTTAGATTTCTTCCGTGCGAAGATATGCACTTCGAATTCGTTTTTCATGAGGTTCAGAGCCATGGACTTTCCCATGATTCCCAATCCGATAAATCCAATCTTTTTCATGATGATCTCCTTATGATCTCCGCGGCAGCATCTTTGCACGGGGCATTGGGTAGCGAGTTGTTGCCGGCGACAGAATCGTCTGCGATAAAATTTGCACGGAAGTGACACACGCTTCCTTTTTACTACAATGATAATATTTCGGATGTTTTTCAAGTCTTTGGAAAGGTAACAGTTTTGATATCGCGAGCTTGTTTTTTGCCTGCTAAAAGCCCTGTCGTCCGCATGCTGATTTTGATTTTCTCAAGCCTTTAATCAAAAGTGTTACCTTTGTTCCGTTCCGCCTCCAGGAGTTTCCTTTTTTATTGCTGGCAGAGGTAACAGTTTTGATTCGTTAGGAAGCCGTTTTTTTTGAGCCGGGGCGTTCTTGTCCGAGTTTTGCTTAGCTGGTGGCCGTGGCTGACGGTCCGTGCTGGAATTTCTTTTTCAGGTAACAGTTTTGATATTTGTTCAGGGGAGAGTTTTTTTATAAATGTTTTTTTTGTTGGATAATGCTCCTATATATAGAAACTTTTTTAACTTTTTCGCACTGATTAATCAAAAGTGTTACCTTTTTCGGACTGATTTTCGGCTTTCCTGATTTTATAGCCGCTTGAGGTAACAGTCTTGATTAACGAATCTCTTGCGCTGCCGTCTCCGCAAAGTCCGTTCTAATCAAAGGTGTTACCTTGTCCGCGGAAGCCTTGCAGGTAACAGTTTTGATATTTCTCCACGTTCCGCCGGTGTAGTACAAAGGCTTTTTTATTGATACAATAGTAAATCTTTTTTTTGGCGAAAGCCGCTCCGCAAAGTATATGGAGCAGGAGGCATATAATGGATTTGATTCCTAGTTTTCAGGTAGATCACACCAAGCTTGTTCCGGGAATTTATGAATCTCGCGTAGATACTCTTGGCGATCAGTTTGTGACAACTTTTGATATTCGAATGAAAAAACCGAACCTTGAGCCGGTAATCCATCCGAATGCAATGCACACAATCGAGCACATCGTGGCAACTTTCCTGCGCAATGATGCCGAATGGAAGGACAGAATCGTATATTGGGGACCGATGGGCTGTCTTACCGGATGCTATCTTATCGTAAAAGGCCATCCGAAGCCGGAGGAGCTGCTTCCGCTGATGATCAGGGCTTTCGAGCACTGCGCGTCCTATGATGATGTTGTTCCTGGTACGACACCGGCTACTTGCGGAAACTGCTTGCTTCATGACCTTCCGATGGCTCGTTATGAGGCAAAGCTTTTTGCTGACGTATTGAAGAAAAATCCTTGCTTCGTCTATCCGACAACAGATCGGATTACAACAGAAAAAGGAAAGACTTTTTTTGACTCATAAAATGGAAGAGGTATCCTCGAAAAAATGCTGGTATCAAGTTTTTCGGGGGTACCTCAGATTAATTTCTTGCAGGCATTAGAACAAAAATCAATATAAGAAGAGGTTTGACAAAATGGAAATCGAGACCAAATGTCTTCATTCTGGATATTCGCCAAAGAACGGCGAGCCTAGGATGTTGCCTATAATTCAGAGCACGACTTTTAAATATGATTCCAGCGAGGAGATGGGCAAGCTTTTTGACCTTCAGGCAAGCGGATATTTTTATTCACGTCTTCAGAATCCTACGACTGATATGGTCGCCGCAAAAATAGCTGCTCTTGAGGGTGGTTCAGCTGCCATGCTCACAGGTTCTGGCCAGGCGGCGTCTTTCCTTTCTGTTTTTAACATCGCCAACGCAGGTGATCATGTTGTTGCAAGCTCTACTATCTATGGCGGAACTTACAATCTTTTCAATGTGACCATGCGAAAGATGGGTATCGATTTTACATTTGTCAGCCCGGATTGCACTGATGAGGAGCTTGAGGCTGCTTTCAAACCGAATACAAAGGCTGTGTTCGGAGAGACGATCGCAAACCCTGCCCTGATCGTTTTTGACATCGAGAGGTTTGCCGCCGCAGCCCATAAGCACGGTGTTCCTCTGATTGTGGATAATACTTTTGCAACGCCTGTTAACTGCCGTCCTTTTGAGTTCGGCGCGGATATCGTTATTCATTCGACCACAAAATACATGGACGGCCATGATGCGACTGTTGGCGGTGTAATCGTTGATTCGGGAAAATTCGACTGGATGGCGCATGCTGATAAATTCCCTGGCTTGTGCACTCCGGATGAGAGCTATCACGGAGTTACATATGCAACTCAGTTCGGAAATGCAGGCGCTTACATCACGAAGGCCACGGCTCAGCTGATGAGAGATTTCGGCACTGTTCAGTCTCCGGTGAACGCATACATCCTTAACCTCGGTCTCGAGACGCTTCCTTTGAGAATGGAGCGCCATTGCTCGAATGCGCTCAAGGTTGCGCAGTTCCTTTCGGAAAACGACAAGGTTGCCTGGGTGAATTATCCTTCGCTCCCTGGAAACAAGTATTATGAGCGGGCAAAAAAATATCTTCCTCACGGAAGCTGCGGCGTAATCAGCTTCGGCGTAAAGGGCGGAAGAAAGAACGCGGAGAAATTCATGGCAGAATTGAAGCTCGGCATGATTGCGACACACGTAGCTGATGCGCGCACTTGCTGTCTGCATCCGGCAAGCTCTACTCATCGCCAGCTTTCAGAAGAGGAGCTTGTTCGTTCAGGAGTTCCGTCTGATCTTGTCAGGCTTTCTGTAGGAATCGAGAACGTCGATGATCTTATAAAAGACATCGCAAACGCTCTTGCCGCAATCTGATAATAGTTTTGCTTGATATGGAAAAAGGGGGCTGTCCAATTTTGGGCAGCCCCCTTTTAAGTGGGGAGGGTGTTTTTATTGGACTTGTCCGGAAAATCTGACTTCCAGGCAAATCCGGCTTATTTGTTCAGGCATTCAGCTACTGCTTCCTGAACTTTCTTCATGTCGGCAGTCGGTTCAAATCGCTTTACGATGTTTCCGTCCCTGTCGATCAAGAATTTCGTGAAATTCCATTTGATGTCGTCTTTTTTTCCTTTCGGGCTCATTACTGACATCAGGATTTTTGTAAGAGGGTTAGCTCCGTCGAAGCCCTCGAACTTTGTGTTTTCAGTGAGGTACTTGAACAGCGGAAGTGCATTCTCTCCGTTTACTTCGATTTTTGAGAACTGAGGGAATGTGATTCCAAAACGACCTGTGCAGAATGTGTGAATCTCCTCGTTGTCTCCAGGAGCCTGATGGCCGAACTGGTCGCAAGGGAAATCAAGAATCTCAAATCCCTTGTCCTTGAATTCCTCATAGATTGACTGAAGCTCTTTGTACTGCGGAGTGAAGCCGCATCCGGTAGCCGTGTTTACGATCAGAAGAACCTTGTCTTTATAATCTGCCATCGAAACGTCAGCGCCTTTTCGTGTTTTGAAAGTGAAATCGTAAATGCTCATAATCATCCTCCTGGAAAATGAATTGTTATAAAATTAATTGCGTACAACTTATTGTGATTAAAAGATATATTATCTGAAAAATATTGTCAATACATTTTGATAAATTAAATTGTGTAAAATGTTATTATTTTCCAGCAGAAATCATTTTTTTGTCTTGATTTCTGCTGGGGTTGTTGTTAATCAAATTGGCTTTCGACTTTTAGGAGCAGAGAGTGAAGCGTTTTTGCTTCGTCTGCGGATAGTTTGAGGCAGCTTCCGACTTTTGCGGGAATACCTGCGCATTTTTCCTGGAGAGCTTCGCCTTCATCCGTGATTTTTACGATGAGGTTGCGTTCGTCTTTTTTTGAGCGTTCTCTGGAAATATAGCCTTTTGCCTCAAGTTTTTTGAGTACGGGAGTAAGGGTTCCTGAATCCAGAAAAAGAGTTTCTCCGAGTTCTTTAACGTTCATTTCGCCTTTTTCCCAAAAAACCATCATGGCTATGTACTGGGTGTATGTAAGGTCGATTTCATCAAGATATGGTTTGTAACGCCTTACAATTTCTTTCGAGCATACATAAAGTGGAAAGCACAATTGATTTGAAAGTTTTAATTGTTCGTACATAATTAAATTATATAAAATTAATTGGATTTTGTCTGCATAAAAAAAAGCACCGTCTCGTACGGTGCTTTGTATGTGGCGTGAAATCATGCGAAATGACCAGCCATAAAAAATAATTCCCGATAAATCGGTAAAGAATGTCTAACGTTTAGCCTCGTACAGGCGTGCTCTCTTATTCGGTAACATATTGCCCTCCTGTCAAGCGGTCGGTGTAAGTCCTCATCTCTTTCCTGACCACGATTTAATCATAGCATGGTTTCATGAGAATGCAAGCGAAAAATCAAAAAAAATTAAAAAAATTTATTTGATTTTGAGACATATATTTTTTGTGGAAAAATAAAATTTTGGTGATAAAATGAATTGGGGAGAATAGGAGCATTTTTATGGGCATCGCAAACAGAGCTAAAAAACTTGTCTTTTTTATCATCGCAATCATTATTGGAATCGTTGTTTTGCTTAGCGCGATTGAAGTTTTTTTCGTCATGCAGAGGACTGAGAAGTCGGTTTCAGAATTGTATGCGGAAGATTGCAAGAAGATTACAGAGGCTTATTCTGAGGTCGTATCAATCAGGCTCAGTGAATATATAAAGCAGATGAGAATGTACACGGAGGCCGACGTCACG
>CAMVSS010000034.1 GCA_947170195.1 uncultured Treponema sp.
TCCGTAGCGCGCGTTTATGACGGTTCTGTGCCTAGTATCGCCGTCGACCAGGAGTTTTGCGTCAACATGCTTTTCGTCCCACATAGGATGGCCGAGTACGAGCGCATGGTAGACTTTCTCAACTTCACGGTTTTCAAACTGCATGCTGAGCAGACGGTGTGCCTCGGGATTCTTTGCATAGATGACACAGCCTGACGTATCCTTGTCGATTCGGTGAACGGCAAAAAGTTTTCCGAATTCTTTTTCAGCCTCAAGGTCAAGGCGCGGGGCATCCTCATCATATCTGTCTGCAGCAATCAAAAGCCCCGAACGTTTGTTCAAAACAACAATATCATCGTCATTGTAGATGACAGTATAATCTGGTGTAAATTTCATTGTGCCATTATAAAGAAAATCTGAAAGAAGTGCCACACGGATATGGCAGGGCGGAATCAGGTTTTTTGGCTGTCAAAACTTTGTCACGATATGGTGTTCGACAAGCCACGGAAGCAAATGTCTGTCGTTCCAATGGGTCTCCTTCATGATCGCACTGTTTTCATTCATGCCAAAGCCGTGGCCGCCATGCGGATAATGAACAAAAACATGGTCAACTCCGCGCTCGGTAAGCGTTTTGCTCAGCCGGACAGAATTCTCGAACATTACAACAGGGTCATCGTTGCAAGCAAGAATAAAAGTCGGCGGCATGTCGTCGGGGATATTATCAGGATTTTCCATAGAGAAAGCATCTTTCAGATATTGGGAATAGGCATGTCCCCAAAAATTGATCAGGCTCCACGGTTTTGAAGCATTCGGGGCGCGCCACTGATGACCTAAAAGGCTCCTTCGGCTCCACTTATGGCCTATGTCATCCTGCATTGAAACGACGGGATAAATCGGCATGACAAAATCAGGTCGGAGGCTTTCCGTAACGCTGATTCCGAGTTTTGAAAGCTCGTCGCGGCCGGAAAAAGCTCCCGCCATGGTGACAAGGTGTCCGCCGGCAGAAAAACCGATTGCACCGATTTTGTTTTTGTCCACGTTCAGCTCGTCAGCATGAAGCCGGATATAGTGAATCGCCATCTGAACATCCTCGAACTGGTCAGGATAATGATGGCAATTGTATGCAACCCTGTATCGCAAAACGAACGCATGCACCCCCTTGGACATAAACCAGCGGGCTGTATCGAAGCCTTCGTGAGGCATTCCGAGATGGTGGTAGCTTCCGCCCGGACAGATTATTACGGCAGGTTTAGACGAGCCCCCGAAATGATTTTCGAGAGGTTTTTCCTCGATGCTATCTTCGACATCGGTGTTAAACTCGATTCCATCATCACCGATTTCGGCAAGAGGTTCCGGTTCTGCGAGGTTTCCAGATGAAAGATCGTTTACAATATCAGAAATATCTTCGAGCTCCATCGCTTTAACGATTGAATCAATCATTTTATCCTGCGAAGATTCGTCTTTTTGATTTTCCACGGAATCAACTTCGGCAGGGCAGACATAAAGGACGGTATCGCGTTTTTGCGTCTCCATTCCCGGAACGCCATCCCAGAGATAGATTTTTTTTACGTAGTCTTTTGAAAAAACTGAAAAAGCAAGAAAAAAACTGAATACTGCGGCAAAGATTCTTTTTAAAACCATGCGTTCAGTATATCAAAAAATAGACAATGTGAAAGCAACCAAAATGCGCGGGAAATAAAAAAAAAGGCTGCCCCGGAAGAACTCCGTGCCATGCGATTTTACATGGCAGAAAGCCCTGGAACAGCCCGTTCATATATTAGGAACAGTTTTCTACTCGATTGCAGTCATATCGGTTACGTCTTTTTCGTAATCAACGCCGTCAACATCGAAACCGTTGATGTTGAGGAAGTCTTTGCGAACTCCGGCGAGATCGATAAGCTCGGCAACGTTCTCCTCAGTGATTTTTGGCATGATTTTATCAACCTCTGCCTGAACCGCAGGATCAAGTTCCCAGTCATCGATACGGATTCGGTTCTCTTCATCAACAGGAACTTTTCCGTCAGCAGTATAAAGTCGCTCGGTGAAGAGTCGCTCGATCTGCTCTTTGCATCCCTCGTGAGTGCCCTTTGCTTTCATAACCTTGAAGAGACAGCCGAGGTATTCTGCGATTACAGGAATTACAGATGATGAACGTGTGATAAGACCTTTGTTTACAGAAACATAAGCAGCACCACCGATTTTCTTGAGCTGAGCGTCGATTGTGTGAGCGCGAGCTTCCAAATCTTTTTTAGCAGCACCGATAGTTCCGTCGCGGTAAACAGCGTGAGAATATTTTGGTCCGATGTATGAGTAAGCAACGGTTACGCATCCGTCTGCGAGGACATCAGCCTCAGAAAGCTGCTTGATCCAGCGTTCCCAGTCTTCGCCACCCATTACCTTTACAGTGTTTGCGATATCATCGCCCTCAGCTGGCTGGGCTTCCATGAAAGTAAGTTTTCCAGTCATAACATCGAGCGCGTGACCTCCGAATGACTTTCCAACCGGCTTAAGAACAGAGCGGTACATAACCTTTGTGTCAGGATCAGTGCGGACAGGAGAAGCAAGCGAGTAAACAACAAGGTCGAATTTTGCACCGAATTTCTTAACTTCCTCAATGACAGCCTGACGGCATTCGTCGCTGTAAGCATCCATGTTAAGGGAAACTGATTTGAGACCTGCTTTTACGGCAGCTTTATCAAAAGCCTTGTTGTTATACCAACCTGGAGTTCCAGCTTTTTTCTCAGAAGCTTCCTTTTCGAAAGAAACACCGATTGTGTCAGCGCCGTACTCAAATGCGGCTGTGATGCGGCTCGCAAGACCATATCCTGTTGAACAGCCGAGGACGAGAACCGTCTTAGGAGCTTTTGCATTGCCCTCTTTTGCTGATTTGATACCTTTTTTTGCTTTCTGAGCAACTACCCAATCAATCTGATTCTGTGTGTCTTTTGCACATCCGATCGGGTGAGCGTTGATACAGATGTTAGAACGAACCATTGGTTTAATAATACTCATTTTTATCTCCCATAAATTCTATTTTAGCTTGCCATCACGCAAGAATCGTATCCGACATTTCATGTTATCTATTTTGACAAAAACCGTCAATCTGTCAGAATAGATTAAAGCAGTTTGAAAATATCAGTTTTCGTTAAAACGCTTGAAAATCAAGCTCGTGTTTACGCCACCGAACGCAAAATTGTTGGACATGACATAATCAGTCTTGATTTCGCGTCCTGTTCCGGTAATGTAATCCAGCGGAGCACATTTAGGATCAACTTCCTTTAAGTTGAGGTTCGGATGGAACCAGCCGAGGTTCATCATGTTGATGCTGAGCCATGCTTCCAGCGCGCCACATGCACCAAGCGTGTGACCTGTGTAGTTTTTCGTCGTGGAAACAGGAACAGCCCTGTTGAAAACATCGTAAGTCGCGCCGGTTTCGCAGATGTCGCCGGCAACAGTCGCCGTACCATGCGTATTTATGTATCCGATCTGATCGGTTGAAATGCCTGCATCTTCGACCGCAAGGCGAAGGGCGTTTGCAATCGTATCGCGGTTCGGTGAAGTGATGTGAGTTCCGTCAGTCGTAGTTCCGAATCCTACCAGCTCTGCGTAAATTTTTGCACCGCGTGCTTTTGCATGCTCGTATTCCTCAAGAATTAAAGTCGCCGCACCTTCTCCAACGACGAGTCCATCCCTGTCCTTGTCGTATGCGCTCGGAGTAAGCTCTGGAGTATCGTTTTTTGTAGAAGTTGAGAAAAGCGTATCGAAAGCGGCCGTATCGATAGGGCAGAATTCCTCTGCGCCACCGGCAATCATAACGTCCTGAAGACCGAATTTTATTGCCTCGTATGCGTATCCGATTGCCTGAGAGCCGGAAGTACAGGCTGTATTCGTGGTGATGATTCTGCCCCGCAGCTGATAATAGACCTCGAGGTTTGCCGCGCAAGTCTGCGGCATCGCCTTTATGTAAGTCGTCGCACCGATTTTTGAAGTGTCAAAAGTTACCAGCATTGAATAAAAATCCATGAGCGGGTCGATACTTCCATTTGAAGAACCGTAGGCAATTCCTGTCCTGCCGCTGGAAAGAACCGGGTCCTCCAACAGGCCGGAAAGCTCCAGCGCCTTGTCAGTTGCGACGAGCGCCATCTGAGAAACGCGTCCCATGCCGCGGATTTTTCTTCGCGGATATTTCTCTGAATCAATCGTAAAGTCCACCGGAGCGCACAACCTTGTGTTGAGAAGCGGCCATTTCTCACCCCAGTCAGGCATAAATTTTATGAAGTTTTTGCAGTTTTTCAGACTCTTATAAGCCTCTTCCCAGCTGTTTCCGAGAACGCTTACAATTCCGCCACCGGTCACAACAACACGGCGTCCTGTCTTTATCGAACTCATCTCTTTTCTCCAATATAGATATACGAAACGATTTTAATTTATTTTCCAAGTATTGGCAAACCGGCGCGCATGTTTTTGGCATTTTCTACAATCAAATAATTCCGCCGTTTATGCCGATTACCTGTCTCGTAATATACGACGCATCCTCGCTGAGCAAAAAGACGGCGGCAGCTGCGACTTCCGCGGGTTTTCCGGCGCGTCCCATCGGGATTGTGGGCAGGATATGTTCTACAGGCGCATCTTTTATCATGTCGGTTTCGATAAAGCCCGGCGCAATGCAGTTTACGGTGATTTTTCGACTCGCAAGTTCAACGGCAAGCGCTTTCGTAGCGCCGATGATACCAGCCTTGCTCGCAGAATAGTTGACCTGGCCGCGGTTGCCCATCACTCCGCTTACAGAAGAAACGGTGATGATTCGGCCGCGCTTCTTACGGCACAAAGGCATTACGAGAGGTTTCAAGACATTATAGAATCCGTCGAGATTTGTATGAAGAACGTCGTCCCAGTTTTCATCGGTGAGAGCAGGGAATGCATTGTCACGGCAGATTCCTGCATTCAGAACGATTCCCCAGAATGCTCCGTTCTCCTCGCTCCATTTTTCGAGTTTCTCGATGCAGTCAGCCCGGTCAGAAATGTTGAACTGAATGAGTGAGCACGTTCCGCCCAAAGCCTCGATTTCGTTTTTCAGGGCTTCTGCTTTTTCCGCGCCGTGATTATAGTGCGCAACAATCTCATATCCGGCTTTTGCCGCCGCAAGCGCTATTGCACGCCCGATTCCGCCGGAAGCTCCGGTGACGAGCACTTTTTTTCCTGCATTTTCACTCATATCATTTCCTCCATGCACCGTATTTTCAAAGTTATCTGTAAAAACTTAATTTTTTATTTCCATAACAGTGAGTTTTCCGCTGCCGAACGGCTTTCCGTCAACGAAAACTTCCGCTCCGAACGAATAAACATTGTCCAGAACTGACTCGCGCACGGCTTTTACGCCGACGGTCTGTCCCGGAAGTATAACCGACGAAGAGAAATTCAATCCTGAAACGCTCAGAATCATTCCCATGTTGGGCGGCAAACCATTCTCCCGTGAATAAAGCCCTGTGAGGGAAGAGACTGTCTGCGCAATGATCTCAAAACACGCATAATCAGGAACTCCGCCGAGATTTTTATCATAGAACATGAAATCTTCGGTGATTTTTGTCTCGGATTCGGCCATCCAGTTTTTTACGTCCGCATTTGAAATCCTGCCAATTATGAACATTTTTCCACGGTGCGGAACCAGCTCGCGAAGCTCATCATGCTCAATAGTCATCAATTCTCCTCCCTTATAACAAGCGAAGCATTGCATCCACCGAAAGCAAATGAATTGGACATGCAGCAGGTGATTTTTCTATGAGAAGTCTGATTTTTTTGATTCACGAAGTTCAGCTCAGGAATTTCTTCGTCGCGTTCGCCATCCCATACCTGAACAGGAAGTTTCTGATTTTTTATCGCGAGGAAACATGCGGCAAGCTCCAGCGCTCCGGCTGCTCCAAGAGTATGGCCTGTCACAGGTTTTGTCGTGCTGAGCGGAACCTTGTATGATTTGAACACGAGATCAACGCCCTTGCCTTCCATGCTGTCGTTAAGCCGTGTTCCGGTTCCATGCAGATTTATATAGTCGATGTCCGACGGGGAAAGGGATGCGCTTTTTAACGCCCGCTCGATAGCATCCCGCGCGCCCGTGCCGTCCGCCAGAGGAGCTGTCATATGGCTCGCGTCGGAACTTTCTCCGGCGCCGGCAAGAGTTATCTTAGTGGAATCGATGTCATCTTTGCTTACGACAAAAAAAGCCGCGCCTTCGCCAAGCGTGATTCCGCTGCGATTTTTTGAGAACGGATTTGTCATCTCGTGGCTGACCGCTTCAAGTCCGTCGAATCCGAGCAGGACGGTGTCCGAGGCCACGTCAACGCCGCCTGCGATCGCAGCATCAACAATTCCGCTCTCGATCAGCTCTTTTGCCTTTATTAGCGCGCTCGCACTTGAGGAGCAGGCGGTAGAAAAAGCAAGTGTCAGTCCTTTTATGCCAAATTTTCGCGCGGCGAAAACTGCGGGATAGTCTGCGCCCTGAACGGTCAGGTTGTAATCTTTCGGGAAGCTGTTTTCCGTAAAAAACTGTCTGTGCGCTTTGAAAGAAAGCTCCGAGCCGTTATCGCAAGAACCAAGGCAAACCGCGATGCGTTCTGGAGAATAAGATTCGAGCGCTTTCTCAACAACAGGGCGAAGCTGCTCCAATGCCGCATCGAGAATCTGAAGGACGCGCATGTCGTATTTATCTCCGGTCGGTTTGAGCCAGTCATCGCAAATCTTTCCTGCGAAAAATTCTTTGACTCCGTCTTCGCCAACAAGACCGCATTTTACTTTTTTTATGCCGCTTCTGTTTCCGGAAAAAGCCGTGTCAAAAAACTCGGCAGGATTTTTTCCTGCACAGCAAATCAAACCGGGATTAGAAAGATAAATCTTCATCGCTTACTCCACTTTTGAGGACTTCGAAATATGTCCTTTTATTGTACCGAATCTTCCGCACGAATCAACGTATATGAATACTTTCTTAAGAAATTTTCACACTTTATATAATTTTCCGTACGCGTGATTTTTTCGATTATTTTTTCTCCGAGAATGATTTTCCGCACTTCCTCAGAGTCATTTTTCTCCACGTAAAAATTCAGACCGCAATTTTCCAGCGCATCGGTAATTTTTTTTGCATCGTACAGACAGAACTGAAAATCCGCCACGATGTACTCAGGGCGAACCGATTTTGGCAAAACCGCAGTATCAAAAACGATATTTTTTCCATCGAAAAGAAGCTCGGCGATTGTTGTTCCAAAATCATTGAACAGGCACATCGAGAGCGTCTGCTGGTCCGAAACGACGTAAGCATCAAAAATAAATTCTTTCTCGGATTTTCCCTCGCCAAACGTCGCGTGCATTTTCTGATAGCAGTCAAGCACTCCGTCCATGCAGGAAGGCGGTAAAAGCCTGTATTTTGCTGAGTTGGTGACGTAGACGAAATAGTCATGCTCGTCCAAAGAATTTGAGGCGCAAGAAAAGGCAAGAAGTGAAACCAGAATCAGAAAAGGAATGATTTTTCTCATCGCGACCATTATACGAAATAATCAGATTTTTTTATAGGGAACTTCGGGAAACTGAAGCGCAACCGCATATAAAACCAGGGCAAACGGTAATTATTGAAAAAAACCGTTCTTTCATATACATTGGGCGAATGGGCAGAAAACTACTATTATCCGTAATCACCGCGCTTTTTTTGTCAGCGGCATACGCGCTTGAAAGTGCACCTGAAAGTGCACCTGAAAGCGCGCGTGAAAGCGCATCTACAGAACCGGCTCCAGCCACATCGAATGAAACACCTGCCCAGGACAGTTATTCTGAATTCTACGGAATGAAAGTCCGCTCGGTGAATTTTCTCGGACTCAAAAAGACAAAAAACGCGTATCTCCAGCCAAAGGTAAAGAAAATCAGAGGCTCGCAGTTTTCGGAAAAAACGCTTGTCGAGCTTGAAAAAATCCTGCAGATTGAAGGCCTGTTTGATGAAATCAGCTTCAACGTCTTCCCTGTCTCAGAAAGCGAAGTTGACATCGAAGTGTTCCTGAAGGAAAAGCTCACATTCCTGCCCCTTCCGTTCGCCGCATATTCTTCCAGCGGAGCTTTTGGCGGCATAATGATTTTTGACACGAACGCATTCGGCATGAAGGACACTTTTCTTGCAGGCGGATTTTTCTCAAAGGAAACGCAGTCGGGACTGCTCGCGTTTTCAAAATCTCCGAAAGATAATTTTGTTCCGGGTTTCAGACTGTCGTTTTCGGCCGCGCGCAACACAAAAAAAATTCAGAAATTTGAGCCTCACGATGACGATGACTTCATCCTGAAATACAAGAGCACCGATATTTCGGCATCGGTAGCGCTGGCAGAAAAAATCACCGAGCAGACGAACGCATCCCTCGGAATAAGCTTTACATCGCTGAAAGAAAAAGACATAAAGGGCTATGAGGATATCGTGGATTCGATAAAGATAATGTCCGTATTTGGCGACCTGAACTATTCAAAATCAGATTGGAACGGCTGGTTCATCTCCAGCATAAATGCGTCGCTATCTGGAAAAATTTCTTTTACGAACGATTCAAACTATCAGTACGGACAGATTTATTCCGCCCGTTTTTCCCTGCAAAAACCGATTCTTCCGCGGCTCAGATTTTTGTCGCAGGCCTCGGGCACGATCGGAAAGAACAACCATATCTCTCTCTACAGCGGCCGCGGAGCTGCCTCTTCGACAATAATCTCGGATAAATTCGTTTCGCAGCGTCTCGCCGGAGCTTCGTCAGGTTTGGAATTCGCCGCGGCAAAGCTCCGTTTCGGCACAATCTCCGTCTATGCAAACTACGAGGGCGTAATCGCACAGGACTATGACGGAAAATACAACTTCAACCATGGATTCAATTGCGGCTCAAAGCTCTATCTCTCGAAGCTTGCCGTTCCTGCCCTTGCAATGGGGCTGTCTTATAATGTCGTTCAGAAAAAATTTTTTTACTCGCTCGCAATGGGCGTATCTATGTAAAAAGCGCGTTTTCGAATGTGCCTATTTACATCACTCGCCAGTCCGCGCCGTTTTTTCCGCAGAAGACTCTGACGCGGGATTTTTGTTTTCCGCAGTTTTCGGTAAAGAATTCGATGTCGGTGCCGTATTCGCTCATAACATCGTCCGGGTGATAATGCGTGGTGAACGTGGATTCCGAGCCGTCGAACGTGCATCGGCCGAGAGCGGAATGCATTCTGATCAGGTCCTCGGCTGCAGGCAAAAATCGCTCCAAATGCTTTTCGTGGAAGCGTTTCTGAACGAACGACAGCTGGAGTTCTTCGATCTGAGCGGAATTTTCGTCGGCGCACCAGTCGCGGATTGAGCCTGTGGAAGACATGTTGGCTTTTGATTCTGGAGAAGCGCCCGCTATGGAACCCCGCCGCAGGCGTTCGTCGCTTGGCGACGAATGAGCGTGAGCGAAGGGTGAAACAGCGGCAGATAGTGGATTTGCGCCCAAAAATTCTTCGAACTTTTTCAGGAATACGCTCGGCTTTTCTTTGAGAACGTACAGCACAGAATTGAACCACGCGACCGCCCTTCCTTTCGTGTAAAAAAGATTTGTCGCACGGGCAAGTTTTTCTGCCTTCGCAAGGTCCTTTTCGCCAAATTGCGGCGTTCGGAGCACATGATACGGCGGATCCTGCTCCCATTCGAGGCCATAGCCCTTCGCCGCGTCGTGCAGGTCAGTTCCCGGAAGCACGCTCAGGCAGAACAGCTCAAGATTGTTCGGATACAGGCTGAGCGCAAAGTCGATGCTTTCGCAGAATCCATGAAAATTATCGCCCGGAAGACCGTAAATCAAATCGAAGCCGAATGTCACGCCCTCTTCGTTCAAAAAGCCGATGTTTTTCGTGAACTTTTTCTTGTCGAGGGTGCGGTGTACGTTCTTCAATACATCTGGATTCGCGCTCTGCAGGCCGATCTGAAGGCAGCACGGAATTCGTGAGAATGCATGCGCAAGCTCCCGGTCGATGAATTCAGCGCGCGCTTCAAAATAGAAGAACATTCCCGGTGCTTTTTTCTCGATGATTTTGAGCATTTTTATAGCCCGTTCTTTGCTCGCGTTGTAGGTCGGGTCAAGCACAAAGACTTGGGAAATCTGCTTTTTTGCGAACAGCTCGATTTCTTTTTCGAGCCGCTCCATCGGGAAATATGCGATTTTTTTCTCGCCCTTTGATTCGTAGCAGTATGAGCATTTGAACGGACAGCCGCGGGCAAGTTCCCAGAGAGCGCCGCCGTATTTTGCAACATCGAGAGTGCCGTCAAGGTAAGGAGAAGCCGTCATCTCCGGTGGAAGAGGACATGCACGGATGATTTCTATTTCGCTCGTGTCGATTCGCTCTTCGCTCCGATAGACGCCCTGCACACCGAACGCGCGGCCGGCTTCCGAAGCGTCGGAACTGAGTTGTGAAATCTGCGCTCCGTTTTTTTTCATTGCGTCCAGAAGCTCGACCATCGCGCGCTCGCCCTGACCGGCAATCATAAAGTCAAAGCTCTCGAAGGAAAGCGGATTTGCCGTCACCTCAGGACCGCCCGCAATGCAAACGCAATCAGGAAGCGATTTTTTAAGTTCGCGGCATGTTTTTTCAAGAATTACGCGGTTCCACACATACACGCTGAAACACACGAAATCAGGCTTTTTTGAAGCAAGACGCTCAGCAAGGAGCCGGGCAATTCCATCCTCACCGGCGCTCTTTCGCGCACGGACAACATCTTCGTCCTCAAGCGAAAAATCCATAAGCGAGACAGAAAAGTTGTCGCGGGTGCGTGAATCCGCCTTGATGGAACTTGCAATGCAAGCCGCACCAAGAGGAAGCCCCTGAGGAGAAGTTTCTACTAAAAGTGTTGTGCAGATAATTTTTTGCATTATAAATAAATGCCCCGCATCAAGCAGTTTTATTGTCTTGCTTGTTTGAATGCGGGGTTAAGCAAAGAAGGAAAATTACACGAGGTGATTTTTCTTCTACTTGTTTTTGTTGATAATCCGTTCTTCGTATTTGCCGGTAAAGATGTCGATAAAGCGTACGAAAAGTGAAACTTTGTTTTCTGCGTTGAGGCTCGACCAGATCATGTCTGCGAATTCGTCGATTGAGCCTTTGATTTCAACTTTTTCCGGCTCGCCCTCAAAGCTTGGGAGCGGGTTTCCGTTTCCCATGTAGGTGTGGATGAAGTGACCTTCGCCTTTCTGCGGGTTGTCGTAAGTGTATGTAAAGCGGAGGCAGTTGTCGCCGTTTCCGCTGTCGCTCTTGAGGATTGAGATTGCGTAGTCGTATTTGCCGCCAGCGACATTGAGCAAAGAAGAAATGCGCGGGGTGAAGTTCGGTGCGTCATGCTCGTATTTTCGAACGCGGAGTGACTGCTCGAATGTCTCGCCTTTTTTGAGACCTTCGAAAATGGTGTCGGTCTGGTCGCCGTTTGTAACGATTGTGCTGTTTCCGAGCTGGCGGACTGCCGCATAGATGATGAGCGAAGGATCACCTGCGATGAGGCTCTCGTCGAATGCTTTTGTGCGGACGACTTCTGTGCCGTTTTCTGTGTCGGTTACGAACACGCGGTTCCGGCTGCCTGCGCTTCGGCCCATTGTCCAATATGCTGAGACGGCGTATTTTCCGTCAGAAGACAAGCCTGCAACGATTCCGCGTCCCGGATATTCATTTGCTTTCAAGATTTCATCTAATTTACTGATTTTCATATTTTCTCCTTATTAGCGTTGCATGGAAGCAACGAATAGCGAGTTATTGCCAACAGCAAGTACTCAGCCTACTCTGCATCCTCTTCTTCGACCGTCTGTACGCTGTCCGGCTGAATAACAGTTATTCGATTACGCCACTGCAATACTACAAGTCCTGCCCCGATAATCAGGAGCGCGATTCCGAACAGGCGGATTATAAACTGACCTGCAACGTTGCTCGGAATTATAATCAATATGAGCGCGAGGATCAGGCTTGTGACAACCTCGATCATCGATTGCTTTATCATGATTCCATTTCTGTGGAGCTTTGTGATTGTATAAATCTGCAAACCTGCGGAAATAATCAGATAAACCGCAAGCGTATAAGCCATTGCGCTCCAAGCTATTGCCGCAACCAGTTTCGGAAGCACAACCGCAAAAACTCCGATCAGAATGCTCAAAGATCCGCGAACAGTCACAATCAGTTTGTACTGAGGATCTACGATTAAGTCGCGAGTTGCCGCAAGAACAAAGATTCCGTCAATAACTGCGGCAATTCCAAGAATAATCACAAAAAACGAGATGAATGTGTCAGGGGAAATCAACAGAAATAATCCCAGCACAGCCGTCATGAAACCTATAAAGACTTTATTTTTGTCCATATTTTAATTCCTTGCTTTTTGAAAATATGATTTATCTATCTGTTTTTCAACATAATATACGTTATCAAGATTGTTTATGCTTATCAAGAAACTGATTGTGTCCTGAAGCGAATCAATGTCTTTATCTGTAATTTCGATATTGAAATCGTATTTTTGCGCGATTGATTTTATCTGGTCGGCAGAAATGTTCAGCGAAAGGGAAAGCTTTGAAGCCATTCTGTCATCAAGATTCTGAAGCTGTTTTGCCGCCTCCGCGTATTGATTGAGGATTTCGAAAATTATATCCGAATTGTCCGCAAGATATTTTCCACGGACGACAAATCCGTTGGTGCCGCACAAATCGGTCTCGTCCCCCTGGGCAACGATTTTAGCAACGCCCTTGTTGATCAGGCGGGTGACGTTCGGCTCCCAGATTGCAACAGCATCAGCACTTTTGTCCTTTAAGACCCGCTCGGCATCGGAAGCCGCAATGTTTATGAAATCGATGTCTTCGAAGGAAAGTCCGTTTTTTTCGAGCAGCTTTTTGACAAAATTGTGCCCCGTGGAACCGAAAACCGTGGCAATTTTTTTGCCCTTCATGTCCTTGAATGAATTGAAGTTTGAATTTTTTGCAGAAGCGAGAAGAGCGTAGGCATTTGCACCCCGCGCCGGGATTCCCACAAGTTTTACGTCGGCACCCCCGGAAAGGGCGCGCACCGTCGGAACATCGCCTATTACGCCTATGTCGGTAAGGTCGGCCTCGAGAGATTCGTTCATCGGAGGACCTGATTCAAAATCCTGCCAGACAACGGTTACATTTTTCGGAGCAAGCGCATTCTCAATCATGTTTGAGTAGCGAGCTATGTAAAGCGGGATGAACGCAGCAGATGGCTGAATTGCAATATTTACGGTGCGTGGCGGAATCTTTTTTTTGCAGGAAAAAGAGAAAACCGACGCAAAAATCAGAAAAAAAACTGTACAAGCTTTCGACAAAGCGCATCTGCCCATACCAGCAAGTATAATACAAATCAACGACAGTGTAAAAGAAAATCTAGTGAAGCGGTGGGCAAGCCTTTAAGCGACCGATACGCCATCGGATTTAACCGGTGTTTTTTGGGAATTTTCAAAGTCCGGACAGACACAAAATCTTCATCAAATACTATAAATATTTTTTGACCGATCAAAATGTCAGATGTAAAATTAACTCATGAAAGTCAAGAAAACCGCAAGAAATTCATTTTTGGCAATCGCGATCATAATTCTCGCCGCGCTTGTAAGCGTCTCGCTTTTTGTTTTCAGGCGGCAGACTCTCTCAATTCTTACGAGAATGTCGATTCAGAATATCACCGACATTCAGACAGTATATACACAGACTTTAAAAGCCAAATTCCTCGACCAGCTGAACATGCTCGAAGCCCAGGCGAGGTTCTTTGATGATGTGGATTTGGACAACAACGCCGAGCTAAAAAAAACAATCACTTCAACGAAGGGAATCGGAGAATTCAAGAAAATCGCCGTGGCAAATTCCGAGGGAGTTTGCACGAGCAACACGGGGCAAAATCTCGCCAACATCCACAACAAAGATTTCTTCTATGACACAATCAAAACCGGTCTTCCGCAGATCTCAAACAAAATCGAAGTTGACGAGAATCTGGAACCAATCCTTACGCTAACCTATCCGATCAAACGCAACAATTCAATAAAAGCCTTGATCACGGGAACACTTTCATACAATGTGCTCAAAGACCTTTTCTCCATCTCCATATTTTCCGGCGACAGCTACATGTACATAGTCGCTCAGAACGGAAACATAATTCTCTGCAACCGCGACAAAAAAAAGAATCTGTACAACGTGAACATCTTCGACCTGATTAAAAACAATACAAAAGAAGACAGCATACCTTTAATCAACAAGATGAAGATTGACATAATCGAAAACCGCTCCGACTCAATCGCTTTCAACGGCAACGATACGCGCAAACTTTTTACATACATGCCGCTCCATCTGAACAACTGGTACTTAATTTCCGTCATTCCATATTCTTATATCGTCAAACAGCAATTCTCGATCTCGGTTTTGGTTTACATAATTCTCGGAATAATCGTCTTTACAGTCATAACATTCATTTTTGTCGTGTACGAACTCATCAAAAAAGCTTCCGACATCGAAAAAGACAACGAAAGGCTCACAATCGCAAATTCCCAGAATCAGTCGGTCATTTTCGAATATGATTTGCAAAAGCGCGAGGTCGTTTTTTCCGGCGACACGGAGTTTATTTTTGGCACGACCAAAAACGTATTCTCTGTTGATTTTATCCGAACCGAATTCTACAAGCGCATTCATTACGACGACAAGACGGTAATGTCCGACCTGCGCGCCTTTATAGAAGGCTCAAAAGACGGGTTCTCCGAAGGATATTCCGGCGAATTCAGATACAAGACGTTCAAGAATGAGTTCATCTGGCTCAAAATTTCGGGTTCCATGATTACAAAGAACGAAGAAAAGAGCAATAAATTCATCGGCACGATAAGCAACGTAAATTCACAGGTTCTGCACGAACAGGAACTGAAATCAATCGCCGAGCTGGATAAACTCACGGGGCTGCTCAATAAAAACGCAATGGAGTCGCACATCAAAGAATTCCTGGAGAAGATCGGCAAGCAGACAAAATGCGCCCTCTTCATCGTGGATCTGGACAACTTCAAGAAAGTAAACGACTCGCTCGGGCACCTGATTGGAGACATGGCCATCATGGATGCCGCAAAGAAATTGTCGCTGATTTTTTCAGAAAAAGATTTCATAAGCCGCTTCGGAGGAGATGAATTCTGCGTTTTGCTGAGGCTCAGAAGCAACCTTGACGAGGAGACCGTAAAGCGAATCATCAGGGAAAAAGCCCAGAATATGTGCACTTTTATCCGCGAAGATTATTTTGACGAAAAGACGACGATCAGCGTAACAGCGAGCATCGGAATCGCTGTTTATCCTGACAACGGCACCGACTATGAAGAGCTTTTCAAAAAGGCGGATGAGTCTTTGTACAAAGTAAAAGAAAACGGAAAAGACGGATACAAAATCTTCGGAGTGCCGGAAGATCAGCAATGAAATCCAGAACAAGTTTCAAAAGCCTGTCACTTTTGAAACCGCCTCTCTACTGGAAGTCAGGAGAATCAGCAGAGGCGATTTTTCCGAACTTCCCTAAAATTTTTGAATTTTTATTGATTTTTTTGCGTTTGCGCTATTGACATAATTTCCATAAATAAACTATATTATTTAAGCATCAAATTGCATGGAGCGATGGCAGAGAGGCTGAATGCACCGGTCTTGAAAACCGGCATACCGCAAGGTATCGGGGGTTCAAATCCCTCTCGCTCCGCTTTTTTTTTGATTGCAGAATGGAAGCGTGGTAGAGCGGTAATACAACGGATTGCTAATCCGTCACTTCCGTAAGGGGTGGGCAGGTTCAACTCCTGTCGCTTCCGAGAAAGCAGTTCTACTGCACACTAAAATGAGATTGTAGCTCAGTTGGATTAGAGCGCCACCCTGCGGAGGTGGAGGTCGCA
>CAMVSS010000035.1 GCA_947170195.1 uncultured Treponema sp.
GTATGCGAAATCCCGGGATGTTAAGCTCAGCGGGGTTATTGCGCGCTTTTTGATGTTCAAATCAGCTCTCCCATTTCGGGAGAGTTTTTTTTTGTCCTGTTTTTTTGTATAATATCAGGCATGATGAATTTTCTTTCGAAGTTTTTGCGCTTTTTTGCCGGAGCTGTTTTTTCTGTGCTCTTTTTCTCCTGCGGGGGAACTTCAAAAATTATTGTATGGACAGACCGGTCTGAGCTTGTTTCTTATCTTGATTATTACAACGTTACGCAGCACAAAGTTAAGGCTGTTATTGTCTACAAAGAGCATCTCGCGAATTCCCTTCCTCCTGCCAAAGATGAAAAAAAGCCTGATGTGATAATCGGCTCGTTCTTAAAAAATGGAAAGACAAAAAAATATTTTGCGCAGCTCGACGGAATTTTGCGCCCTGACCGTGTTAATGCGAGCCTTATCTACGAAAGCCTACTTCAGTATGGCCGGGTGAACGAGAGTCAGTATCTCCTTCCTGTGAGTTTCAACCTTCCAGTAATGATTTTTTCCGTGGAGAACTCGGAGCTTGTTGATGAGAGCGGAATCACAATCGGAAGCGAAAAGATTAAGACATCATCAGCTTCCTTTAACGAGAAGAATTCTCACAAAATCTTCACAAAGATGGGATTTGCTCCTTCGTGGAATCCTGATTTTCTTTATGAGCTTGCAAAAGCCCGGAACGCTGAATTCTGCGAGCTTTCCAATAATGTTGTGAACAATTTTACGAATAAGTTCGCGAACACTTTTGATTACGATGAAAATGCTTTGGATACGACGATCAGCTACATAAAATCATGGACGACCGAAAAAAATGAATCGACGGCTGCCGAGCAGGATTTTGCATTCAAATATCTGTACATGCCTGACTATAAGCAGGTCGTTTCAGACAGGTGCCTTTACTCGTATGTTACGAGCGACAGGTATTTTTCTCTCTCGGCGGAACAGATAAAAGATTTGGATTACCGCTGGCTCTCCGAAGATGGAAAAATCTGCATAGAAGACGAGATAGTCACCGCGGGAATCTATCGAAAGAGCGAGAATCCGTCCGGCGCAAAAGAATTCCTTGTGTGGCTGCTCTCAGAGGACACGCAGAAAAAGCTGCTAGACCGATCGGCAAAAATGCAACTCGATACGACCATATTCGGAATCTGCAACGGATTTTCCAGCCTGAAGACCGTAAACGAGCGCTTTTTTCCGTCTTATTACACGGATTTGCTGGGCAATCTCCCTTCAGACGAGGCATTGCGCGCTCCACAGATGCTTTCTCCAAGATGGCAGAGCCTCAAAGAGAGGGTAATAATTCCTTATCTGATTGATGCCGTAAAAACAGACTCCAAGACCGCTCCTAAAACGATCGAAGAACGGCTTAACGCATGGCGCAAGCAGTTTTATTGATTTTTTCTCAGGATTTTCTGACTTTTTAAATGGGCGCATTTCGAAAAATTTAAGTTTTTCGATGTTCCACCACAACATTTTCTAAAATTTTGTCAGTCCTTACCGATATTTTAAATGAGGTGAGGACTATGATGGACACAATCGCATTAAATGCCCATAATTACAGCGGAATCATTGCAGGAGGCTCTGGAAAACTTTACGTTCCGGTAAAGCCTTCAAACGTAATCTATTCCCATTTCGACCACGTTTCAGGCGTTGCTGCAAAGGGAAATCAGAACGGTGTTTCTGTAAGCAAAATTCAGATTCTCAACTCTCTCCTCAACCAGCTCATCTCAATGAAAGCAAAACCGAAGCTTGATGCGAAAGCTGAAAACATGAACGATTCTCAGCTCGATGCGCTGATTCAGTCAACACAGACAAAAATACAGACCAATATTCAGATTGCGAATGCTACAGGATATGGACTTGCGGGAGTTGCGCCTCAGCCCGGAGCAATTTTCACCATTGATGCATAGGAACAAAAACACTTCGGTGTATTTTTGTTTACTTTAATTTTAGCCTGCATCGAGCACGGAAACGAAAGTGCCCGATGCATTTTTTATGCCCAGAGCACCCAGAGCACGATTGCGGCTGCCGCGGTGGTGATTAGCGTGAAAGTGCCGCCAAGCTTGAGCCATTTCCCGAAATTCATCGGGTAGCCTTCTTTTTTGACGATGCCCATGGCGACTACATTTGCGCTTGCTCCGAACGGAGTCAGGTTTCCGCCGAGGCATGAACCGATCAAAAGCGCGAAAAGGTATAATTCAGGGTTGATTCCCATAGACTGAGCCATGTTGCCTGCTACAGGAAGCATGACGATGATGTACGGAACATTGTCCACAAAGCCGGAAATCAAGATTGAGACGGCAAGCACGAGAACAAATCCTGCGACTTTGCTTCCGCCGGTGATGTGCGAAAGGAAATCAGCGAAATCTTTTAAAAGCCCTGTCTCGCTGATAGCTCCTACCACGACGAAAATACCGATAAGGAATGCTATCGTCTCCCAGTCCAAGCCTTTTATGAGCTCCCATGTCTCCGCGCCAGTTTTTTTCTGGGAGAAGAGATACCAGAGAACGCCGATGAGTCCCAGAAATACGACAAATCCGCCCGAAAGAAACGGAATCTCTGCCGGAACGAATGAAATTGCCGCCAATCCGAATATCAGGGCGAGCAGGAGAATTGCAGGAACCACGGAAATGATTGGTTCTCCCTCGACCTCGGTCTTGTCGCGGAGCTTTCGGAAAACTGCATAGAAGAACACACAGCCTGCAAGAAGGCCTGTCTGCACTACGAAGAAAATGGAAAGACGTCCTGAATGCACGAAGAAGTCGTTGAATGTGTAGCCAGCGTAGCTTGCGAAAATCATGCTTGGCGGGTCTCCGACTAGGGTAGCCGTTCCCTCAAGGTTTGACATTACGGCAAGACCGACCATGAACATCGTCGGATTCATCTTGAGTTTTTTGCAGAGGGATAGGGCGATTGGTGCCATTACGAGCACGGTTGCCACATTCTCGACGAAAATTGAAATTATTCCGGTCATCGCAAGAATCAAAACAATCGCGATTCCCGTTGAAGGGCTTGCTTTTACAATCCAGTCAGCGATTTTTGCCGGAACCTTTGAATACAAAAAGAGCGCTGCAACCGTCATGCTGCCGACATAAATCATCAGAACATTCCAGTTTACGAGTGAAGAAAAAGCGTGGCTGAGCGCGTACAGCCTGCCGTCAGAATCGGTCGCAGTCGTAAAAATTGCGCCCGGAAATACAATTCCCAAAATGATGACCGCAATGGCAGCCACCGTCGTAAAAATTACTTTTTTGTCCTGCTTTGCGATTACAAGCGCGTACATAGCCACTGCCAAAGCAAGAACAACCCATCTCAAACTTTCCATGTCAGGATTATATAGAAAAAAAAGATTTTGCTCAATTAAAATGCCTTTTTGCTTTCGGTCGATTCGCTCTGAGAGTTTCTTTATTTCCGAGTCGATTCAGTTTGTTCTACGAGATGCCGATAATCTGACTATGAAAAAAAAGATGCACCTGACTTTCAACGCGCCTGTGACGCTGACTTTTGCCCTCCTTTCGGCTTTTATTCTGTTGATTGATACAACTTTTCTCGGCGGCAAGCTGATTCCTGCGGTCTTTACCGTGCCTGGAAAGGAAGATTTTAATTTTTACAGCGGACTGGATTATTTCCGCCTCATCTCGCATGTTTTCGGCCATTCCGATTGGAATCATTTTCTTGGAAATTTTTCGTTCATATTGTTGCTCGGCCCTCTAATGGAGGAACGTTACGGCTCAAAGATGCTGCTCGTCATGGTCGTCGTGACGGCTCTCGTGACCGGAGTCATAAATTCCTGCCTTATACCGCGGGGGCTTCACGGTGCGAGCGGAATCGTATTCATGCTGATCGTGCTTTCTTCTATTATCACCATCAATAAAAATGAAATTCCTCTGTCGTTCATTTTCATCGTCGCGCTGTATCTCGGACGGGAAATCATCAATGCTGGCTCAAACGAAAGCATTTCCGCAATCGCTCATATCGCCGGTGGTTTATGCGGCTCGCTTTTCGGTTTTCTTGTTGCGCCTAAATCAAAGAAAAACGCCGATAAGACGGGCGCAAAATCCGTCCGCAAGAGAAAATCGGATTCACAGGAAACGGTTCTTGCCCCTGGAAAACCTCAGCCGGATGCCGGCGAAGACAATACGTACGTCGGAACAATCGACCTTTAGTTTTTAAGGGATAAAAAAAATCGTGTCATTCCGAAAATGAGTCGGAGCGACACGATAATTGATTTTGATGGACTTTTGTCCGATTATTTCGTTACGTTGAATTTGAAGAACATGCAGTCTCCGTCCTGAACGACGTATTCCTTGCCTTCCTGACGATATTTTCCGTGTGCCTTGATCTCTGCCTCGGTACCGAATTCCTTCAAATCATTGATGTGGTAGACTTCCGCCTTGATGAAGCCTTTCTCGAAGTCCGTGTGGATTACGCCGGCAGCCTGCGGAGCTTTGTCGCCGTTGCGGATTGTCCATGCGCGGCATTCATCAGGTCCGCCGGTAAAGAATGTGCGGAGTCCCATGAGGTGATAGGCTGCCTTTGCGAGCACGGTGAGTCCGCTTTCTTTGAGCCCTACGCTGTCCATGAATTCCTTGCGGTCGTTCGGATCCTCGATGTCCACGAGGTCGCTTTCGAATTTTCCGCAGATGACGATGACTTCTGATTTTTCTTCAGCGGCAATTTTCTTTACCTGCTCGACATATTTGTTCGTGCCCTCTGCGATCGTATCCTCATCGATGTTGCAGACGAAAAGCTGCGGCTTGATCGTGAGAAGGTGGAGGTCGTAGATTCCTTCCAGTTCTTCCTCGGTCAAATCTGCCTGACGGGCACATTTTCCTTCCTGAAGAAGCGGGAGAATTTTGTCGACCGCGCTTCTGTAGCCTGCGAATTTCTTTTCTTCGGCTTTTCCGAGCGAGCGAATCTGACGGGTTACTTTGTCCTCACGCTTTGTGATTGTGTCGATATCTGCCTGACAAAGCTCGTAATTGATGGTGAGGATGTCGCTTTCCGGGTCAATCGGCGCATCCGTTTTTGCGTCCTCGCGCACGTGCTGGATGTCCGGGTTGTCAAAGCAGCGCACGACGTGGGCGATGACAGAAGTCTCCCTGATGTTTGCGAGGAACTGGTTTCCCAGACCTTCGCCCTTTGACGCGCCCTTTATGAGACCTGCGATGTCTACGAATTCAACAGCCGCCGGAATTTTCTTTTTTGGCTGGAAAACGCTTTCCAGAAAGTCAAGCCTTTCATCCGGAAGTTCTACGACACCGTGATTCGGGTCAATCGTACAGAACGGATAGTTTGCCGCTTCGGCAGGGGCGCGTGTGAGCGCAGAAAAGATTGTAGATTTTCCGACATTCGGAAGTCCGACGATACCACAAGTTAATTTCATGTTATTTTTCCCTTATTGATTTGTATGCATTGTAAAATAATGGGCGTCCCCAAAAACTCGCCCGCGCGATTTCTTGGGGATTTCGTCAAGTTTTACGGGCATCTCTAGAAATTTGCTAAAGCGACTTTCTAGATAGTGCCTGCGAGTATTAAGTCGTTGTAATATTACGATTTAATACATCGCTTTTTCAAAGTTATCTCTAAAAATTGCAATTTTTAGAGATTCCCTTAATTCTTGAAAATGATAACGTGATTTTTTGTTTTACTCAACCGAAATAGCGGAAACATTTTCCTGAATGGAATCATAATCTATAATCCATGATGGATTTTCTGCCTTTGCGTTGCATGCCGCAAGCTGGGCCGCATTGAACCAGACGGGTTCGTCCCATTCGCTGTGCAGTTTCGCGATTCCCGCATTGATTGAAATCTTCAGATCGTTTGCGAAGTCGAATTTTACGCTCTGAATGTCGTCTTTTATTTCCTTTAGCTTGTTGATGACCTGATCCGTAGTTTCTTTCTCAAACATTATGGCAAATCTCTCGCCGCTGATTCTGAATGCGCGTCTGATTCCGCCCATGTTTGATTTTATAATCTCCGCCGAGACTATAAGAACTTTGTCGCCGTTGCTATGCCCGAACATCGTGTTTACGTCTTTCAGATTGCCGATGTCGATTATTACGAGGTGCGGATTCATCATTCCCATCTGGAATTTCTTTATGAACGAGACAGATGCCTTTTTGAGCGAAATGCGGTTGTAGAGCTTTGTGAGCGGGTCTATTTGCAGTTCCCGGATCAATGCGTTCTGTCTCTCCATGAAAGTTGACTCGAAGAAATTCCTCTCCATCTGAATGTTTAAAATTGTCAGCGATATGAAATAGTTAAGCATTATGTAGCAGATGGCGCACATGATTGTCAGAAAGATGTCGAACGATTTTATGTTATCGTTATCAAAGCCGAGCATGAAAATCGAAATCGTCAGCATGAGAAAGCAGCTTACGAGCATCGAGGAGAGAATCTTCCTGTTGGCGAAAATCGAGCAGAGAATCAGGGGCAGTCCGGTCGTAACGAGCAGAAATTTGAAATAGACGTGAAAAATCGCTACTGTGGCACAGATTGTGAATATCGCGTACGAGCCGATGTAATTCTCGACGTTCACGGAGAACTTTTTGCTCCTGAGGCTGAGCACATAAAAAATTGTGGCGCTGACGTTTATTCCGCTTGGGATTATTAATGTCAAAAATGTGAAAGCGGTTTTTGAAGTCAGGTTCGTGTTGTACTTGAAATTATAGGCCAGGGAAAGAACCTCAAACATGATGACGATGAGCGATCCGAGGGCGCATATGAGAAGGAGCTGCTTTTGCCACCGCTTGTGAAGTGAATATTCAAAATCTTCAAAATCCATTTTATCATCCTTATAAAACTTCGTGTTAGCGACGTTGCACGGAGGCAACGGATTGCGAGTCGTTGCCAACCTCAAGAACTCGGTCACGATAAAAAGCTCAAGGATGCAGTTTTTATCATGACCTCTTAGTTGTGCGAAAAGTTCTGCCTAAAAAATGACAGTCTGATTTCTTCCGTCTTTTTTTGCTTTGTACATCGCGCTGTCTGCCGCCTCAAACCATTTCTGAAGAGTCCAGTCTTTCAGAAGCGGAGCGATTCCCGCTGAGAGCGTGAAATGCTGATTCCCGGCAAATGTGAAATCGCTTTGAGAAAATTCTGAACGAATTTCTTCTACTAAATTGTAAACCTCTTCTTGGTTTTTGTAATCAAATAGTAGAACAAATTCTTCACCGCCGAAGCGGAATGCATTTCTGTTCCCGTTCATCTTTTTCATCAGGATCTCTGCGAGCCTGACCAGCACTACGTCTCCGCAAAGATGGCCGTAGGTGTCGTTTATCTTCTTGAAAAAATCTATGTCGAACAGAACCATGAAAGGCTGAATCTTCTTGGAATAAAATCTTGAGAACATGTTTGCCGCGCATTCGTTCATGGCGATTCTGTTGCTGAGTTTCGTTAGCGGTTCTATCCGCATGTCTTCAATCAGCTTTTCCTGATCCTTAAAACTTGCGACTATAAAGCTGACTTGGTCCACCTGCAATTTGATCATTGTTTTGGAGATCGCTATGCACAAGAGATTTATTCCGGCTATTATCATTACGGCTATGAACTTGTAGACAAAAATTTCGCTGGGAACATTTATGAAAAGTGCTGGCGTGCAGATGATGAAACCTGCTATCGAACCCCATGCAATTTTTTTAAGGATTCTTATGTCGCCGAAAACGGAGCAGAGCAAGGTCGGTACCATCAGCAAAATCAGCAGAAAGTCAAAGAATACGTGAAAAAAGGCGATTGTGAAGCAGATTATAAGGCCGTTAAGGGCAGTAAGGAAGTTTTTTCGGTCGTCATTTTCGGTTCGGCTGTTCAGGAAAAGCAATGTAAGTGTTGACAGGATGTTTATTGAAGTCGGCAGGATGATTTTTGAAAGAACGTAGTGGAGATCGGGCGGCTCGATTTGCTTGAATTTTATGAAAAGCAAGTAGATGATGATTTCAAGCAGAAAACACAATCCTATTGATAGCTTATAGATGAAATTCAGGCAGTACCTGTTTTTCTTAGACTGTGCAAATCTGTAATTTAAGAAATTCATACGGTTCAGAATACTACAAAAAAAGGTTATATGGCAGTAAAAAAGCCTTGGAAGTCCAAAAAAACATAAAAGATGTCGGATTAATTCAACTGAGTTTTGCAAAAAATCAAGATTTTTTTCTTGTTATTGCCTGCTTTTCTTCAAAATGATACTATTTTCTAAGATAAAATAAGTATGTTTGCCGGAGGATTAAAATGGCATTTGCATTGAATCTTTATCCAATTACTTACATCGCACGCTACAACCCTGAGACTACAAAATGGGACGAGGAATGGTTTCAGGTAGACAACGTTACGTATGATGAACTTATGGCCAAGAGTGAATCTGAGCGAAAAGCCATTCTTGACAAGCGCAACCAGATGGGCATTCCGACTGTTTCATACACTTCTCAGTATGCATACAGCTGTTTCGAAGGTATGAAAGGCTTCCCAACAAAAGACGGTGGAGTTGCTATTTTCCGACCGGACGAAAACGGAAAGAGATTTAACAATTCAATGAAAGGACTGTATTGTCCTGCTTTCCCTGTAGAGCAGTTCGTAGCTGCTTCAGTTGAATTCGTAAAGAAGAATGCGGCTCTTGGATATGTTCCGAAATACAACGCAGAATGGGAAAAAACTGGATACGCAGATGCTGATTCAATTTACATCCGTCCGTTCATGAACTCAGAGGGCGCAATCGGCGTCGGATGCTCAAAGCAGCCTTACGTTGTAATTTGTGCTACGACGGTATCCGCATATTTCAAGAAAGGTCTTGATGGCGCAGTCATCACTGATAGAATTCGTGCAACACCAAACGGTACCGGCTACATCAAATGTGCTTCAAACTACGTTATCTCTGCAATCGCAAAACACGAGGCAGAAGAGAAGGGCTATGTTGAGTGCGTTTATCTCGACGCTGTTGAGCATAAATATTTCCAGGAAGGCTCAAGCTGTAACTGCTTCTTCGTTCTTAAGGACGGAACTCTCGTTACCCCAGAGCTTGGCGACACGATTCTCCCTGGAATCACTCGAAAATCTGTCATCGCGCTCGCAAAAGAGTGCGGAATCAAAGTTGAGGAGCGCAAAATCAGCGTAAAAGAAGTTCAGAAGAAGGCTGTTGAATTCTTCGTTACTGGAACCGCTGCCGGTATCTCTCCTATGACATCCCTCACAGATCTCAATGGCAAAAAGACTGTATTCAAAGACGGAACAAAAGAAGGAACCGTAGCATACAAGCTCCAGCGCCTCCTCAAGGGCCGCCAGTACGGTCTCATCGAAGATCCAAACCACTGGAATACGGTTGTAGTACCTGGCAATAAATAAGCAAGTTTTCAAATCTTGTTCACGATGCGAGATTCGGCTCCGTCCGCATTTCGCGTTGCCGTAAAAAAGCTTTCGGATGTTTTTCCGAAAGCTTTTTTTTGTCATAAAGAAGTTATTTTTTCTTTCCGAGGTATGCCTCGCGTACCGTTTCATCTGCAAGCAGGGATTCACCAGTGCCTTTCAGGACGATGTTTCCGGTTTCGATTACATATCCGATGTGGGCTGTTTTTAGTGCCATGTTTGCGTTCTGCTCAACCAAGAGGACAGTAACGCCATTCTTGTTTATTTCCTTTATGATGTCGAAGATCTGCTGAACTATGAGCGGGGCAAGACCCAGCGACGGCTCGTCGAGCATCAGAAGCTTTGGCCGGCTCATCAAAGCGCGTCCGACTGCGAGCATCTGCTGTTCTCCGCCCGAAAGCGTTCCTGCGAATTGCCAGCTTCTTTCCTTTAGCCTCGGAAAAAGCTCGTACACCCACTTCATGTCCCTGGCGATTTCCTTCTTGTCGCGGCGCAGGTAAGCTCCGATTTTAAGATTTTCCTCAACGCTCAGATCCGCGAAGACGTGGCGACCTTCCGGAGAGTGCGCGATTCCAGCCTGGCAGATTTTCGGGATGGACATGCCGAGCAATTCCACTCCGTCCATCCGTATTGAGCCGCTCTCGGCTTTTACCAGTCCTGAGATGGTGCGGAGCAGTGTGGATTTTCCGGCTCCGTTTGAGCCTATCAGCGTGACGATTTTTCCATCCTCAACTTCAAGATTTACTCCACGGAGCGCCTTGATTCCGCCGTACGAAACATTTAAATTCTCGATCTTAAGCATCTTCTTTTTCTCCCAGATAGGCTGAAATGACTTTCGGGTTCGTCTGGATTTCCTTCGGAGTTCCCTTTGCGATCAGCGCACCGAAATTCAGCACGTAAATGCGGTCTGAAATATCCATGACCAAATCCATGTGATGCTCGATCATGAAAATCGTGAGCTTAAAGTCATCCCGGATTCTCTTGATGAAGTCGGTCAGTTCCTTCGTTTCCTGCGGGTTCATTCCAGCGGCCGGCTCATCAAGCAAAAGCAGTTTTGGTTCGGTCGCAAGAGCACGCGCAATCTCAAGTCGTCGCTGGACTCCGTACGGGAGCGATGTGCTCAGTTCGTCCTTTACGTCGTAGAGGTCGAGCATTTTGAGAAGCTGCTCCGTTTCCTCGCGCTGACGTTTTTCTTCCTTCCAGTTCAGACGGAATGTCGCCGTAAAGATATTGCTCGACCGCCTAAGATGTTTTGCGATAAGTACGTTGTCGAATACAGTCTGACTTTTCCAAAGCCTGATGTTCTGGAAAGTACGCGCGATGCCCAGCTTTGTGATTTTGTCCGGGGTCGGCTCAATCTTCTTGTAGTACAGACCAAGCTCCTTTCCAGCGTAATATTTTTTCATCATTCCATGCGGATGATTTTCTACGATCTTCTTTCCGTCAAAATAGACCGCTCCGTTTGTCGGCGCATAGACTCCGGTGACGACATTGAAAGCCGTCGTTTTTCCGGCTCCGTTAGGACCGATGAGCGAGACGATTTCTCCCTTGTTTACTTCCAGAGAAAGCGAATTTACAGCCACGACACCGCCAAACTGCATCGTGACATTTTCTATCTTCAAGACATTCTCAGCCATTATACCTTCTCCTGTACGCTTTTTTCGGATGCGCCTGCGCTTTTTCGGAACGCCAGTTTCTTGAAGCGATTTATGATTCTCGAGATTGAGAATTCTTTTTCACCCATGATTCCCTTCTGATAGAAGAGAACGATTACCATGATGACGATGGAGAACACGACCTTTCTGAAGCCAGGACGGAGGATGTGGATTGAAAGGAGGTTGAGCTTTTCATTGTCGAGGAAGCGGAGCCACCATTCTGAACATGCGATGAACAAAAATGATGATATGCAGCTTCCGGTAACGCTTCCGATTCCGCCGATTACGACAATCAGCAGAATTTCGTATGTCATTGCCGATTTGAACTGACTTGCCTGAATCGTCGCCTGGAACATTGCGAGCAATGCCCCTGAGATTCCTGCGAAGAAAGACGAGATGATGAATGCGAGCCTTTTGTGATGCGCGAGATTTATTCCCATCGCTTCTGCCGCAATCTCATCATCCCGGATTGCCTTGAAGGCGCGGCCATAGGTTGAGTTGATTAGAAGCATGATGATTGCGATACAGATTCCGCTGATAAAGAACGGGAAAAGGCACGAATGGAAGACCGGATATTTTCTGAGCAGGTTCGAGCCGTTCGTGACCGCGCCGAGCTTGTCCCACTGGAAGAATGCGCGGATGATTTCCGCAAAGCCGAGCGTCGCAATTGCGAGGTAGTCTGACTTGAGCTTCAATACCGGAAGACCGATCAGAAAAGCGAAGATTGCCGCCACGATTCCTGCGCAGATGAGCGCGATGCCGACCGGAAGCGCAAACTGAATGATACCGCCGTCAAAATACTGGTAGACCTGAACGCGTGCGTTCACCGGAATAGTCAGAATCCCATACGTGTATGCTCCCAAAAGCATGAAACCAGCCTGACCGAGCGAGAACAGCCCCGTAAAACCGTTGAGAAGATTCATTGAGACGGCGACGAGCGCGTAGATGGCTCCCTTTTTGAGTACGGTGAACAGCATCGACGTGCGCGGAAGAATCTGTTCGAGGACTCCAAGGGTTGCAAAAAGAAGTGCGAGGAGCACAAAACCGATTGCGATGTGAAGACGCTTTGTCTTCTGTTCTTCTGTTAAGATTGTATGTTCCATAGTTTCCGCCTTCCTTATACCTTGTCCGTCACTTTTTCACCGAACAGACCGGTCGGCATGAACATCAGTACTATGATGAGCAGGACGAAAGTAAAGGCGTCACTGAACGTCGTCCAGCCGATGCCCTTTATGATGTTCTCACAGATACCTATGATGAAAGCTCCGATGACCGCTCCCGGAATTGAACCGATTCCGCCGAATACAGCCGCAACGAACGCCTTTAAGCCCGGCATACCACCGACAGTCGGGGTTACGCCCGTGTAGTTCGAGAAAAACAGGATTGAACCGACCGCCGCCAAAAACGAACCGATGATGAACGTCATTGAGATTACGGCATCAATTCTGATGCCCATGAGCTGGGCAGTGTCAAAATCTTTGGAGACGGCACGCATCGCCATGCCGATTTTTGTATGCCTGATAAGATAGACGAGGGCGATTACGAGAAGCACCGTAAGAATAGGAGTGATTATCGTAACACGCTTTGTCATTGCGCCAAAAATCTCAACGGATCCGCTGATCCACGGAATTGAAGGATAATATTTTGTAAGTCCGCCTGTGACATAGAGCGCGAGATTCTGAAGAAGATAGCTCATTCCGATTGCAGAAATCATTATTGACATTCGGGGAGCTGTCCTGAGAGGTTTGTATGCGATTCGCTCGATAGAGAAACCTATAAAAATAGTAAGAAGAATTGTGAGAGGAATCGAAACGTAAAGCGGCATCACTGTGTAGCAATAAATCATGATGAGTCCTGCCGCCATGAAGACATCACCGTGCGCGAAATTGATGAGCCGGAGAATTCCGTACACCATAGTATAACCGATGGCAATCAGCGCGTACTGACCACCGGTAGAAATGCCTGCCAAGATGTAAGGCAGGTTATTCTTAAAAACTTCCACTTTTGTTTCCTTTTTCCTTTAGAGGAGTGCATCTTGATTTGTGCGGAGCGTACATGCCTCGGCTCGTCTTGCCGGTAAAAATATGTGTGTCCGCCTGCAATACCTTATAAGAATTTTTTATCGGACAGCCTCGTGCCCCTGAGACCGCCCGATATTCCGTATCTGTAAGACAGATTATTTTACGCTCTGAACAGCTACGAAGTCCCATTTTCCGGTCTCGTTGTTTACCTGTTTTATGTAAGCAACGTCGCGGATTGCGTCTCCGTTTTCATCAAAGGCGATTGCACCTGATACACCGTTGTATTTGAGGGACGGAAGTGCCGCCTTGATGTCAGAACTCTTCTTGCTGTCAGCTGCTTTCAAAGCCTCAAGAGCTGTGTAGTAAGCATCGAATCCCATTGCTGATACAGCGGCAATCTCGTCATCGCCACCGTTGTTGGTCTTTGCTGTAGCATTCGTATTGATATAGTTTCTGAATCCGTCGACGAATTCTTTGATCTGAGGATTATCAGAACCTTCGATGAAGAATGTTGTGACGAATACTTTTACGTTTGTGCCTTTTGCTGCGCTCAGGATAACGTTCGAATCCCATGTGTCTCCTGCAAGGATCGGGATGGAAAGTCCCTGGGTGTTTGCCTGCTCGATGATGAGAGCCGCAGCTTCGATTGAAACAGGAGAGAAGAATACGTCAGCTCCCTGCTTTTTTGCGTTTGCTACGTAAGCTGCGAAATCACTTGTTCCTTCCGGGAATGTTTCCTCAACTACCTCGCCGCCCATTTTTTTGAAAGCTTCGACGAAATATTTTACGAGGCCACCAGAGTAGTCGTCACCAAGTTTTGAAAGACAATATGCTTTTTTTGCTCCGAATTTTTCTGTCGCGAGATTTGCGTGAACTGAACCCTGGAACGGATCGAGGAAGCAGATTCTGAAGTAGTGGTCATTGCCGAGAGTAACCTGAGGGTTTGTACAGGTAACTCCGATAGCAGGAACATCAGCAGCAGCAAAAGTGTCCGATGCAGCGATTGAAACGCCTGAGCCGTAAGAACCGATAACAACAGAAACTCCCTTTGATATGAGTTCTGATGCGGCAGTAACAGCTTTGTCGTTTGAAGATTCGTTGTCAACGATTTCAAGCTGAACTTTGTATTCCTTGCCACCGAGCGTTACTGTAGGAGTAACGAGATTTGCATACTGGATGCCGAGTGTCTCCTGTTTTCCGCCAGCTCCATTATCACCTGAAGCAGGTTCGTAAACACCGATTTTAACAACAGCTTCTTTTTCGCCGCCACAGCTTGCAAGCGAAAATAGTGCGGCACACATGGCTGCCACAAAAAAACATTTTTTCATTTTGTCCTCCAAAAAAAAATAAAGCCACTAACACTAGAGTTGTTAATGGCTTCCTTGCTTCTATATATAGTATAAAAAAAATGGGGTTCTCTGACAATCAGAAAACCCCATAAAAAGACTGTTTCTTTATATAAAAACACCGTATTCCAGAGTTTTTGGAATACGGTGCCTTATTTATTGAAGTCTAAAAGCTTATTTAGAAATCAAGAGTGATTTTGCATCAAGCTTGAGGCCTGTTGCAACATCTTTTTTGCCGTTCATTTTAACAGCTTTTACAGCTACGCAATCAGCAGTCTGCTCGAGGTTGATGATTGCAGAGAAGTAGCCTTCCATGTTTGCTGGAACTGAGTCTGAAGAAGCCCAAAGTGAAACTTTCTCAGATTTAGCGTAGTCAGCAACTGCTTTTACATCGTCCTCAGAAACTTTTGCGAAGTCGATTCCGTCCATTACAACGCCAGAAACAGCGATTCCGCCTGCTTTGAGAGCGTTGAGTGTGTTTACGACCTTCGAGAGAGAGAAGTTGTCGAGAGAGAAGTTAAGGATTGTTCTCTTTGAAACAACATCATTCTTGAGCTCGTCAGCATTTCCAACGTTCTTTTTCTTTGCGATTTCAGCAAAAATGCCGTCATACCAAGAAATAACGTTAGAAGAGTGCAAGTCGAATGTTACGTGAACAAGCTGTTTGTCCTGAAGGAGAGTATCCATACCGAACTGAACGAGAACGGATGTTTTTCCCAAACCTTTTTTAGAAGTTACGAGACCAAGCTCGCCAGCTTTGAGACCGCCGGTCAATTCGTCGAAGAGACGAACCGGGCTTTTTTCATAAAGATCCTGTTTTACCATAGGTTTAGTTCTCCTTAGTTACCAGCTTTTCTTTCTTCCTGATACTTTTTCTGAAGTTCTTCAGAAACGTTACCCGGAACACGACCGTATTTCAAGAATTCCATAGTGAATTCTGCTTTACCCTGTGTTGAAGAGCGGAGAATTGTAGAG
>CAMVSS010000036.1 GCA_947170195.1 uncultured Treponema sp.
TTCATCACATAGTTATGAATTAAATAGGGTTAAAAAAACGTATTGGATTTCTGATTTTTTTTACATTACAGATTTTCCGGTGCTTTTTGTTCGCGGCAGAATCTCAAAAAGCGGCTGACAAGCCTGAAGAATATTCAAATCTTTACAATTTGCTCGCGGGCTGGCTTGAAAATGACCTTAAGCTAAAAAAATATACGCTGACAGCTGAATCTGCGATGCTGGACTATGATTCGACAAAAATCAGCAATGGAATTGAAGTCTCGCTTTCTTCGGGAAACGCGAAATTCCAGAAAACTTCGGACGGAACGAAATGTACTTTTACGCCGTCGCTTTCTCTTTCCGCGTCAAAGCTGAACGATGCGTCTCTAACTGCCAGCGCACCACTCTCAATAAAATCAGGCTACGAAACAAAATCAGATAACGGCACTTTTGTTGATAATGCAAGCGTCACTCTCTCCGCCGGAATAATCACGGCAAAACCTTTGAAACGAAAAATCTCCCTGCTCGAAGCTGAGCGCGCTTACATTGAGGCCGAGCGTGCTGTAAAAAACAGGGCGGTTACGGCTGAAAAAGAATTTTATGAGAATCTTGAAAAGCTCTATAGATATGCCCTGGATGTTTTGGAAAAGAAAAATGATTTATATGATGACGAAGTTTCCCTCAGGGTTTTAACGGCTCAGGGCTATAGCAGAACATCATCTCCCTATCGGTTGAAAAATCTTGATGTCCAGAGCGGAAAACGCGACGTGCATGAGGCTGTAAGAAAGCTTGAGCGCGAAACTGCTCTCTTTGCTGTGAAATGCGGTGTCGAGTACGAGCGAGTCTTTCAGCGGAATGATGAATCTGCTCAGGGCGAGTCCTTTGAGGATGATGCGTTCGCAGCGGCCGTGACGTTCTTGCCGTCGAAAATTCCCGAGGTGGAGCTGCTTGATGTCCTCGAGTTCAGGAGGGAGGATTACGCTTCGTCTGAAAATGCCGAGTGGAATAAGGTTATCGGAGAGCTGAAAAGGCGGGCCAATTACAGGATGGAGCTTTCGGGCTATGCAGGCTACACTTTCAATGAGACTACATCCAATTATGACACTGTTGACGGCGGCCTTGTTTTTGATTGGCGCGGTATTTCTGCGACGGCTGGAGTTTCAGTTCCGACCGGGAAAAAATTTCTTCCGTTCGATCCGTCATCATCATCTTCTTCAAAATCAAAAAATCCGGTCTACATGTTTTCTATTGCCCTGAAACCTAATGTGTGGCGGCTTGCATCAATAGACAAAAAGCAGGACAAAATCGAAAGTCAGATTTATGATATTGAGATAAAGAGCGCGGCGGATGAATATGAGAGCGATGTCCTTGAAAAACTGACTTTGAAAGGCGACCTCAAGTGGGCGCAAAAGTCATACAAAGAAGAGCTGGACATGTATTCGAAGCTCGCGGACGATATGGAGAACTGGTTTGCTCAGGGGAATGCAACAAAAAGCGATTTGCTTGACGCGTTGAACAATCGTGAGCGTGCCAGAATAAATGTGATGTCAAATCTTGTTGAGATGATAATTTATAACAGTAACGTGCGGCTCTTGTTCGTCGCGCAGGATGATCAAGGAAAAATAGACCGGAGAGAAAACTCTACTAGTTTCCGCTCCGGTCTGACAACTCCTCAGGCTAAATCCTTGCGGAGTAGCGATTTGCCAAAGTAAACGTTCGGAGAACTGAAGTTTCCGAACGCTTCTAATTTAAGAATAATTGGACGATGCCATGGTGAAAAAAATCTCGCTTTCAAAAAATAAACGGCGCGCGCTGATAATAACGATCATTGTTGCAGTGATTGTTATTGCACTGATGATAACAAAAAATGCCGTGAATAAATCCCACGCCTCAACTCTGAAAACTTACAGGGTTCGGAAAGAAACTTATGAGAATGTGATAGAGATCGCAGGCACTGTCTCGGCGGCAAAATCCCAGAAATTGCAGTCGCTCAATGACGGAACGGTTGTCGGCGTGTACAAAAAAGAGGGCGATTCGGTGAAGGCAGGCGATTTGATTGTCCAGCTCGACGATACCGAGCAGCTTTATAACCTGGCGAATCTGGATTATGAAATTTCAGTGGCAAGACAGAATCAGACTGCCGGAAAAATCAAGCTGATGGAGACCCAGAGGAATTCCCTTGTGCGCAAGGTCGAGAACAGAAAAATTTCAGCTACCTTTGACGGAATCATTGCCGACCTTGACGTAGATCCCGGCGATTATCTTGAAGCAAAAGACTCAATCGGAACTCTCGTCGACACAAGCTATCTTACGGCCGAAGTCGAGGTCGCGGAAACCGACGTGTGCAAATTGAAAATGGGTCAGAAAGTTGATTTTACATTTCCTGCCTATGACGGCAAGGTTGAGGGATATCTTGTTTCTTATCCCGCAATTGGCGAGGTGACCAGCCGCGGAGCTACTATCGTAAAAGCAAAGGTGCGCATAGATGATGTTCCTGACGGAGTTTTGCCAAATTTCAGTTTTACGGGGAAGATTGTTATCACCGAACCTGAGACAAAACTTGTCGTGGAGCGTTATGCGATTGGTCATGACAGGGGAAATGCTTTCGTTGAAATATTGGGGCGAGATGGAAGAACATCAAAAGTTTCGGTTGAAGTTCAGCCCTACGGACTTGATTACGTTAATGTGATTTCGGGGCTTGAGGGCGGAGAAATACTGAAGGCTCAAAGCTCGGCGTCAAAGAGTGGTAGGATGACTGTGTCCAAAAAGGGCAGCAAGTCGAGCAAAAATAAGAATGCGCCTAACGGCTCTAACGGCCCTAACGGCGAAATGATGGGGCCCCCTCCTCCTCTTTAATCTTAGGGGTATTTATGTCTGAACCGGTAATTTTAATGCAGGATGTCAGAAAAACTTACTCGATGGGCGATCAGGAAGTCCATGCCCTGCGGGGAATTTCTTTTTCCGTGGAGCAGGGGGAATTTCTGTCGATAATGGGGCCTTCCGGTTCCGGCAAATCCACCTGCATGAACATGATTGGCTGTCTCGATCGTCCGACGTCGGGTATCGTAAAAATCGGGGGCAGGGAAACCGCAAAGATGACTGAGAGGGAGCTTGCCGTCCTTCGCAATAAGACAATCGGTTTTGTTTTTCAGCAATATCATCTGCTTCCGACGATGACGGTGCTCGAAAATGTCATGGTTCCGCTGCGCTATCAGGGGATAGAGCGTTCTGTCCGTAAAGATATGGCGCTTGATGCGCTGGAAAAACTGGGGCTTGGCGAGCGCATAAAACATTTTCCGAACGAGCTTTCTGGAGGTCAGAAGCAGCGTGTCGCAATCGCGCGGGCAACTGTTACAAAGCCTGCGATAATACTTGCGGATGAGCCTACAGGTGCGCTTGATTCCGCTACGGGGCGCGCCGTTCTGGATTTGTTCGGCAAAATAAACGATTCGGGCACGACAATTGTCATCGTTACCCATGACAGCGGAATCGGAGCGGCTACGCGCAGGTGCATCAGGATTTTGGACGGCGAAATCCGTGCAGATGATGTGCAAAGCGCGCAATGAGTTGCCGCATCCGTGCGGTGCTTGAGGTAGATATGTTTGAGGACTTTGTTGACTCATTACGAAATTTTTCTCGGTCGAAGACGCGCACGGTGCTTTCTCTTCTGGGCGTGATTATCGGCGTTGCCAGCGTCATAATCATCACCAGCATAGGGGCAAGCTCGGCAAAGAAGATCGAAGCCCAATTCGGCTCTTCTGGGCTTGATTTGGTCGCGATGACTTCCGGCGGGTGGAAGCGGCGTACTCGTGATGCAATCACGTTGAAATTTGACGAGGCTCTCAGGTCGGATATTTTTGACGGTGTCCGCAATATAAAAAAAATCTGGTACAAAAATTCCATCGCCTTTGCCGTCTCTTACGGTGAGACAACCGTCGTTTCCAATGCTTCTGCAATCGAGAGCGGCTACCTCGAAATGTATCAGCTTGAGCTGGACACCGGCGATTATTTTAGCGTTACCGATGATGTTTTTGGCAGTCAGAAAATGATTATTGGAAGCGAAGTTGCGTCAACATTGTTCCCTGACGGAGATGCCGTGGGCAAAAGGGTGCTCGTCGTATGCTCAAAAGCTCCGTTTGCGTTTACTGTGGCTGGCGTTCTGAAAGAGCAGGCTTCGGGAATGGAGGACAGCACGACCGGAATATATATTCCGCGCGGTTTCTATGCGAAAAAAATCAAGCCAAGTCCGACTGCTGATACGATAATGATTCAGGCCACGGACGCGGCTTTTTGTTCCGAGCTGATCACCGACCTGACGAGCTACATGAAGAAAAAATCTGGTACAGAAGGTTCTGTCAACATAAGCTCAATGAAAACAATGATTGAGCAGGTTCAAACTGTCATGGGCACCGTCAGCCTTATGCTTTCGGGTATTGCCGCAATATCGCTTCTTGTCGGCGGCATCGGAATAATGAATATAATGATAGTAACGGTGACTGAGCGCAGGCAGGAAATCGGAATTCGCAAAGCTCTTGGCGCAAGCCCCTTTGCGATTTGCCGTCAGTTTTTGGTTGAGAGCGCGAGCATCACTCTTCTTGGCGGAATCCTGGGAATCGCGCTAGGAATCATAATCAGTTTTGCGATTGAATATGTTGCAATTGAGCTGCCTTATGCAATAAAGATATCCGCATGTTTTACATCGTTTGTTTTTTCTGTGTTTGTCGGAATCTTTTTCGGCCTCAGCCCGGCGTTGAAAGCCTCCAGGCTTGATCCCGTGGAAGCTTTGGCCGGATGACAGAGTTTTAGTCGAAAATTTTTTGTGGCCGGTCGGGCTACCTTTTCATCAGTGCCTGAACGAGTTCTTTTACCGAATTTGTTTTCTTTGCGCCGGACTCGCTTTCCGGAGAAAATATGTTCGTGAAACCAAGCTCTTTCGCCGTTTTTACGCGTTGTTTCAAGTGCGTTACGGGGCGGATCTCACCTGCAAGGCTTATTTCCCCGATTATTGCGGTGTTGTCAGGAATCGCGATATCAGTTCTTGCTGAATAGAGCGCTGCGGCAAGTGCCGCATCTATCGCGCTTTCGCTGAGTCTTACGCCTCCGGCTACGTTTACATACAAGTCCTGGTCGCTGAACTTCATTCCCGTTCGCTTTTCGAGCACAGCGGCTACCCGCGCGACACGCGACGAATCAATTTTGTCCGAATACACCCTGCTGATGCTGGATTTTGCCGGAACGGTGAGCGCCTGAATTTCGACAAGAAAAGCGCGGCTTCCTTCGAATACGCAGGAATTTGCTATTCCCGCTGGTGTCGCCGTCGTCCGCTTTGTGATGAACATCGTGCTCGGGTCTTTGACGCCTTCGAGTCCTGTTTCCGTCATGGCAAAGATTCCAAGCTCATCTACTGAGCCGAACCGGTTTTTTTGCGCTCTCAAAAATCTTACGTCGTCGTCGTTTCTCTCGAAGGATATGACGGTATCAACCATGTGCTCAAGGCTTTTAGGACCTGCAATCGTGCCTTCCTTTGTTATATGCGCTGACATGACGAGCACGGAATCACGCTCCTTGACCCATCCGATCAGTTCATTCGCGCAGTACTTCAGCTGATTTACAGTTCCAGGAACGATGCCCGCCTCAAGCGAGTACACTGTCTGGATCGAGTCTATGATCACAAAGACGGGATTCAGTGCGTTGAGCGCATCTTTTATATCTTCGAGCCGCATCGTGCATAAAATTTCGATTCCCGATGTGTCGAGCTTGAGCCTGTCAGCCCTTCCTTTTATCTGTCCCGCGCTTTCTTCGCCTGAAACATAAAGAATTTTTCCGTTGAGGGAAGATTTTTTTTCCACATTATGAATTGCGGCGCACACCTGAATCATCAATGTGGATTTTCCGATTCCAGGTTCTCCTCCGATAAGGATCGCGCTGCGCTTCATGAGTCCTCCGCCGAGCACGCGGTCAAATTCTTCGATTCCGGTTACGATCCTTGAGTTCTCCTGCGCGGTGATATTTGCCAGAGGAACCGGTTTTACTTTTTCTGCTGCCGCCGCACCAAAAGCTACAGCCGTGGAATTCGGATCTACAACAGCTTCCTCAAGAGTGTTCCATTCGCCGCATTGAGGACAGCGTCCGAGCCATCTTGGCTGCGTGTAGCCACATTCCCTGCATTTATATACCGTTGTGTTTTTTGATTTTGCCATTTTTGTTCCGCCTTATCGCTGTTATTGACACTCTGGGCTGACCCTATGTCAATGTCGTTTCCGGTGCGTGGATTTCCTTCCACGCGGATGAAAATTCCGTTCGGAATGCATGCCGCCCAATCGTTGTTGTATTGAACTGAATGCATCTGTACGCAGATGCGGTTGACGCACGGGGAATCTCTGAAAAAAGCTTTCCCGCCCTCTATCTCGACGGTCGATACCCCGAGATTTCCTTTGAAGGTCATAACCGCATTTTTATCCATCGGGTATACGAATTCACCCTCCGGCGTGCTGATTATGAGAACCGCTTTTGACGAAGACTGATTTTTGAGATTCGTTACCGACAGGATTATCAAAAAGATAAAAATCCCAAAGATTAAGTAGTCCAGTTTTCGAAAAGAAAGCCTCGCGTTCAGCATACGTACAATAATATAAAACAAAAAGAACAAAATTCGGCAAGAAATCGACAAAAAAAATAGAATTTTTTTGCAATATGTTGACAAAATTATTTGTTTGCATTATCTTAACACTCGGCTTGTAAAAAGCTGATAAACTCTCTCCGATGTCCAGCTTGCTGGACGACACGGCTCTTTGAAAACGTCGTTTTTGAAGAGCCGTGTTTTTTTGTCCGAAAACGTTTTCTATGGTTATTTCTTTGCCATAAAAAAGCCCCGCGAAAGTGAACCGCGGGGCCTTTGTTTTTATTTCGATACCATTGTTCCGGCTGGAACGGATTTTGTGATCCATGAGTTTCCGCCGATCGTGCTTCCTTTTCCGATTATTGTTTCTCCGCCAAGAATCGTTGCATTCGCGTAAATGGTTACATCGTCTTCGATGGTCGGATGTCGTTTTTTGTCCTGAAGGGATTTCTTTACGCTCAAAGCTCCGAGCGTAACTCCCTGATAAATCTTGACGTTCTTTCCGATTACGGTGGTCTCGCCGATTACAACGCCGGTTCCGTGGTCGATAAAAAAGCTTTCGCCGATTTTTGCACCCGGATGAATGTCAATTCCGGTTTTTCCGTGCACGTGCTCAGTCATGATTCTAGGGATGACGGGAACTCCGCATTCGTGCAGGTAATGAGCCAGACGGTAGACGACGATTGCCTCAAGTCCCGGGTAGGAGATTATTACCTCGCGGTTGCTTTTTGCGGCCGGATCTCCGTTGAAGGCTGCCGTTACGTCGAGCTTGATTGTTTTTCTCAGCTCGGGGATTGCCTCGATCAGGGCGAGGGCGGCTTTTTCTGCGAGGGCGAAGCAGTGGGATTTTTCAACTTTGTTTTCTTCGTTGACAAGACGTGCTTTGTAAATAAGTGCCTTTTTGATTTCATTCGTCAAAGTCAGGATTATTCTGTTTACTCTCTGGCCGGTTATGTATTTGAGATTGTCGGAATTTACTTCTTCCGCGGTTTTGAATCCCGGAAATATCAGCAGCTGAAGGTCGTGGAGCATGGCTACGACGTTTTCCCGGTTTGGAAAGGAATCAGAGCCGCTCTTGTTGGTTCCTCCGTCTTTTTCATATGAGTCAAGAATGTTTTCCACAAGATTTTCGATATTCATAAAAACTCCTTATAAAAACACTGCGTTGGCGGTGTCGTACGGAGGCAACGGATAGCGAGTTATTGCCAACGGCAAGAACTTGATAAAAAACAAACGAAAGTGCTTTTTATCACGACTCCTTACGCGAACCTTTTGACGGTGCAGAAGTTGGGCAAAACGGTGCCAATGATTTTAATTTTTTATCAAAAAAAGATTTTAATTCTTTTTTTTTGTTTTGAAAGACTAGCACAATTTGAAAGAAAATACTACAATTTCCATGTTTTCTTAATTTTCTCTATTGACTCAAAAAGCCGCTTGAAGTATATTCTTGAGACACGTCATTGTGATTTGCTCTTGTAGCTCAGTTGGTAGAGCACAGCATTGGTAGTGCTGAGGTCAGCGGTCCGATTCCGCTCGGGAGCTGATAAACTAAACTTATTTTAGGAGAAAAGAAAAATGGGTAGCAAGAAAAAGACAGCAATTGATATTATTGCTCTTCAGTGTACAGAATGCAAACGCAAGAACTACACAACTACAAAGAACCGCAAGAATATTCAGGGCAAGCTCGAGAAGAATAAATATTGCCCGTTCTGTCGCAAAGAGATTTTGCACAAAGAAACAAAGGCAAAATAAGCCGTTAAAATTGTTAATTGAGCCGTCGGTTGCGGCGGTTTGATATATAGGCCTGTAGTTCAGTTGGTAGAGCATCGGTCTCCAAAACCGAGTGTCGCGGGTTCGAGTCCTGCCGGGCCTGATATTTTAAGTCAAAGGACTGTCATCTGGCAGTCTTTCTATTTGTTGAGGATTGTTATGGCAAAAGTATTTGGATTTTTTAAAGAATGTGGCGCAGAGCTTAAAAAAGTCACTTGGCCAACCCGTGATGATGTTATCGCATCAGTAAAAGTTGTGCTTGTTTCTACAATTATCATTGCTATTGTCCTCGGCGCTCTCGATTTCCTTTTCAGCGCCGGCATGAGCCTTATTTTCAAGGCATAGGAGCTTTGTATGGCAAAAGGCTGGTACATCGTTCATACATACACCGGTTACGAAAATAAAATCGAGCGAACAATCCGCACAAAAATCGAAGAAGGCGAAATTGATTCTTCAGTGGTTTCAGATGTAAAAGTTCCTGTCGAAGAGCTTATCGAAATCAAAGACGGCAAAAAACGCTCACGAAAAAATAAATTCCTTCCTGGTTACATCATGCTTGAAATGGATTTGCCGGATATCGGCTGGAAGGCTATTTGTTCTTCAATTCGAAGCATTCAGGGTGTTACAGGTTTCGTTGGTACAAATCCAAATCAGCGTCCTCGTCCAATTTCAAACGATGAGGCAAGAAATATTCTTATGAAGTCTGGCGACATCAAGGGCGAAAAATCTGCGAGAATCGTTCAGGCTTACAATGTTGACGATCAGGTCAAAATCAACGAAGGACCTTTTGCTTCATTCTCTGGTGTTGTCGAGGAGATTTACCCAGACAAGAGCAAAATGCGGGTTATGGTTCAGATTTTCGGCCGTGCAACCCCTGTTGAAGTTGACATCACTCAGGTAGAAAAACTCGTTCAATAGAAAAGTAACTTTTGAAAATTAAGTCGCACCGCAATTTGTGGTGTGCTTTTTAATTGGGAGGGGCAAATGTCCGTTGGACCGCTTTGTTCCGCTAGAAGGCTGGTTCTGGCCTTCACACCAAATAAGGAGCTATAAAATGGCTACAAAAAAAATCGTTGAAGTGTTCAAAATTCAGGCGCCAGCTGGAGCTGCTACTCCTGCTCCACCGATTGGACCAGCTCTCGGACCTAAAGGTGTTTCTGCACCACAGTTCTGTCAGCAGTTCAATGAACGAACAAAGAACATGGAAAAAGGTTTGGTTATCCCTGCTGTAATTACAGTTTATCAGGATAAATCATTCACTTTCATCCTCAAAACTCCACCAGCTGCTGTTCTTATCAAGAAAGCACTCAAACTCGAGAAGGGTTCTGGAAATCCTCTCCGCGACAAGGTTGGTAAACTCACACAGGCTCAGCTTGAAGAAATTGCAAAGACAAAGATGCCTGATGTTAATGCTAACGACCTTGAGGCAGCTAAAAAAATCATCGCCGGAACTGCTCGTTCAATGGGCGTAGAAGTGGAGGCTAACTAATGAAACACGGTAAGAAATATACTGACGCTCTCAAAAAGTTTGATTCTACACAGTCATATGATGTAGAGAAGGCTTGCCAGATCGTAAAAGACGTTCACTTCGCAAAATTTGATGAAACTGTAGAACTTCATGTTGCTCTCCGTCTTGGTAAGAGCCAGACTGTTCGTGATACATTGGTTTTCCCAAATCAGTTCACAGCAGAGAAGAAAGTTCTCGTATTCTGTTCAGACGAGCGCGCTAAGGAAGCTCTTGATGCAGGTGCAGCTTATGCAGGTGCAGCAGAGTACATCGAGAAGGTAAAGGGTGGCTGGCTTGATTTCGACATCGCAGTTGCTACACCTGATATGATGAAAGATGTTGGTCGTCTCGGTATGGTTTTGGGACGCAAAGGTCTTATGCCTAACCCAAAAACTGGTACTGTTACAAATGATATCGTTTCTGCAATCAACGAGCTCAAAAAGGGTCGTACAGAATTCCGCGCAGACAAAACAGGTATCATCCACATCGCTGTAGGTAAGGTTTCTATGGATCCAGCTAAAGTTGCTGAGAACGTAACAACACTTCTTACAGAACTTGATCGCAAAAAGCCAGTTGATGCAAAAGCTGATTTTGTTCGCTCTGTATCAGTAAGCTCTTCAATGGGTCCTGGTGTTTGGGTTGACGTAAAGGAGGAGGCATAATCTATGGCTATTATGGCAAAGGCACTCCAGCCTGCAAAAACAGCAGCAATTGAAGAAACAAAAAAAGCATTTGCTGATTACAATGACTTTATTTTTACAGAATATCGTGGTTTGACGGTTGCTCAGATTTCTGACCTCCGCAAAAAACTTCGCGAGCACGAGGCTTTGCTCAAAGTTGTAAAAAACAACTTTGCACGCGTTGCTTTCGAGGAAATGAAAATCGAGAACGTTGCTGATTACCTTACTGGTCCAACTGCTATCGTAATGGCAAAAGAGGACTCAAACGAGGCTGCAAAAGTTCTTTTTGATTTCGCAAAAGATAACGAAGCTCTTAAAGTTAAGGGTGGTTATGTTCAGAACGAAATCTATGATTCTGCTAAAATCGAATCATACTCAAAAGTTCCTGGAAAGAAACAGCTCATCGCTATGCTCATGTCTACAATCAATGGTCCGGTTCAGAAGATCGCGGCTACATTGCAGGCTTATGTGGATAAAAAATCACAGGAAGGTGCTCAGTAAGAGCGTCTTTGTGTGAAGTAAGGTCAGGCTTCAAAAATCTGTCAGACTGTCCTTACAACTTTTTATAAACGTGCGGAAAAAGCAGTTCAGTTTGTTCTGCCCGCACAAAGATTTTTGTCTGATTAAAAACGATCAGACGTGCCAATTTAGGAGAAGATAATATGGCAGTTACAAAAGACGAAATCCTTGACGCTATTGCTAACATGACAGTTCTCGAGGCTTCAGAACTCGTAAAAGCAATGGAAGAGAAATTTGGTGTTACAGCAGCAGTTGCTGTTGCAGCAGCTCCAGGAGCAGCAGCCGCAGGTGCAGCTGAAGAGCAGACTGAATTCACAGTTACTCTCGACAGCTTCGACGCAGCTAAGAAAATCGCTGTTATCAAAGCAGTTAAAGAGCTCCTCGGACTCGGTCTTGGTGATGCTAAAGCTCTCGTTGAAGGCGCACCAAAAACACTCAAAGAGGGTGTTTCTAAGGCAGATGCTGATGATCTCATCAAGAAGATCGAAGAAGCTGGTGGTAAGGCTTCAAAGAAATAACAAAGGAATGGCGGCGTAGAGCCGTCCTTTCTGCCGGAAAACACTTGATTTTTCGGCTTGTTTTAAGGCTTATGCGTACGGAATTATCTCATCTGTATGCATAAGCTTTACGTGTTTGAGAAGCATCCCGCCTATTTTCTGTTTTTTTGGCTTTTCAAACCTTATATATTATATTTTCCGTCGCCACGAAGGCGCGGTCCTTTTAACGCCGTACTTTTCGGCTCCCAGCTTTGCAACGCTGTGCTGTGATTTAAATTCTGTATGTTATACACGGATTTTTTTCATGTAGCAGGTTGAAAAAAGCAATGCATCCCTCAGGAGGGCTTGATGTTCGCTAAAAGTAGAACAATCAACCGTCAGTATTATGGTAAGGATATCCAGAACTTCATGGAAATCCCGAACCTCATCGACATTCAGACGTCGTCTTACGAAAATTTTCTTCAGAAAGAAAAATTGGACAGAAATGAACCGTTGGAAAACAAAGGTTTGCAGGAAGCTTTCACTTCTACATTCCCTATTGTAAGTCCGGACGGTACCATGTCTCTTGAATTTGAGTTCTACAAACTTGATGAAAAGAACATCAAATTCACCGAGCTCCAGTGCAAGCAGAAATCTCTTACTTATTCTGTACCTCTTCAGGCTCGAATCAACCTTACTTTCCCGAAAACAACAGGAGCAATTCTCCAGAAAGATATTTACATGGGCGATATCCCGCTCATGACTGATCGCGGAACGTTCATCATCAACGGTGCAGAGCGCGTCGTCGTCTCTCAGATCCACCGTTCTCCTGGTGTAATTTTCCAGCACGAAAAGGGTGTTTACTCTTCTCGAATCATTCCGTACCGCGGATCATGGCTCGAATTCGAAATCGACCAGAAAAAAGAACTCATTTACGCAAAGATTGACCGCAAGAAGAAGATTCTCGGAACAATTTTCCTCCGTGCACTTGGTTACTCAAGCCGCGAAGAAATCATCCGCTGCTTCTACGAGACTGAGAATCTCAAAGTTGACGAAAAGGCAAAGGATTTGCTCGTTGACCGAGTTCTTGCAACTGCTGTAATCGTAACGGAGAATGGAGAAGAAAAGAAACTCTTCCGCGCAGGTACAAAACTGCATCCGCACGATATCGACGACTTGCTTGCTCAGAAAATCAATGAAATCTGCGTAATTAAATTTGACGCACGCAAAACTCCGGGCGACAAAGACGAAGAGAATCCTTCACTCGACAGCGAGATGATCATCAATTGTTTCGAGCGAGAGGATATCAAATTCACAAAAGAGGGCGCTGAGAACGAAGAGCCTACTCAGGAAGATGCACTTTCTGCAGTTTATGCCGTACTCATGCCTGGCGAGCCGATGACTTTTGAGAACGCTGAGAAAGATTTGACCAGCATGTTCTTCAACATCCGCCGCTACGACCTCGGACGCGTTGGTCGCTACAAGCTCAACAAAAAATTCAACTACGCTCAGCCGTATGATTCATTCACTCTGGAAAAAGAAGATATCATCCAGACGATGAAGCACCTCATCAACGTATACATCGGAAACGAAAAAATCGACGATATCGACCACTTGGGCAACCGTCGTATCCGTTCTGTCGGTGAGTTGATGACAAACCAGCTCAAGACAGCTTTCAGCCGCATGGAGCGAATCGCAAAAGAGCGCATGAGCCTCAAAGAGACTGAGACAATGAAGCCACAGGATTTGATTTCAATCAAACCGATCGTAGCTGCAATCAAAGAATTCTTCGGTTCTTCACAGCTCTCTCAGTTCATGGATCAGGTTAACCCTCTCGCTGAACTTACACACAAACGTCGTCTTAACGCTTTGGGACCTGGTGGTCTTTCTCGTGACCGCGCAGGATTCGAAGTCCGCGATGTACACTACACTCACTACGGACGAATGTGCCCTATCGAGACTCCTGAAGGTCCAAACATCGGACTTATCGTTTCTCTCGCAATTTACACACGAATCAATGATTACGGATTCCTTGAAGCTCCATTCCGCAAGGTTGAGAACGGAAAGGCAACCGATAAAGTTGAGTATCTTTCTGCAATGGACGAAGACCGCTTCTATGTCGGACAAGTTACGGAAGGCATGAAGGCAGACGGTTCGTTCCCTACAGATATGGTTTCTTGCCGTCACCAGGGAGATTACACAACTCGCTCTGTAAAAGACATTCAGTACATGGACGTTTCTCCACGTCAGGTTATTTCTGTTTCTGCATCTCTCGTTCCGTTCCTTGAGCATGATGATGCTAACCGAGCTTTGATGGGCTGTAACATGCAGCGTCAGGGCGTTCCATTGCTCTTCCCTGAGCCACCGTATGTCGGAACTGGTATGGAGCAGAAGGCTGCCTATGACTCAGGCGTACTCATCAAGGCTAAGCATGACGGTGAAGTTGTATGGGTAACCAGCGACATGGTAAAAATCAAGCCGAACGATTCTGATACTCTTGATGAATATCCGCTTCTCAAATACCAGAGAACGAATCAGGATACATGTTATCACCAGCGACCAACTGTTCAGGTTGGCGAAAAAGTTAAGAAGGGTGCTGTCCTCGCTGATGGTCCTGCTACATTCAATGGTGAGCTTTCTCTCGGACGCAACTTGCTCGTCGGATTCGTTCCGTGGAACGGCTACAACTATGAGGACGCTGTTCTTATCAGCCGCCGCGTAGTTAAAGAAGATATGTACACTTCTATCCATATTAAGGAATTCACTACGGATATCCGCGAGACAAAACTCGGACCGGAAAAAATTACCCGTGATGTTCCTAACACTGCAGAAAAGAACCTCGATAACCTCGATGCAGAAGGTATCATCACAATCGGTGCAAAAGTTCGCTCTGGTGATATCCTCGTCGGAAAAGTAACACCAAAATCTGAGACTGAAACAACTCCAGAGTTCAAACTCTTGAACTCAATCTTCGGTGAAAAGGCTAAGGAAGTTCGCGATTCTTCACTCCGTGTTCCTCATGGCGTTGAAGGTGTCGTAATCGATGTTCAGCGACTCAAGAGAAGCGCAGGCGATGATTTGAGTCCTGGAGTTGATGAAATCGTTAAGGTTCTCATCGCTAACAAACGAAAACTCCGCGAAGGAGACAAAATGGCTGGTCGACACGGAAACAAGGGTGTCGTCGCTCGAATCCTTCCGGAAGAAGACATGCCATACTTGGAGGACGGAACTCCTCTCGATGTATGTTTGAACCCGCTCGGTGTACCTTCACGAATGAACATCGGTCAGATCATGGAATCTGAGCTTGGTATCGCTGGCCGCTACCTCAATCAGTATTTCGAGTGTC
>CAMVSS010000037.1 GCA_947170195.1 uncultured Treponema sp.
TGTGGGCACTGATACCGATATTACGTACTTTAGTAATATCAAAAGCCATATTGTTACCTCTCAAAAAAGATTTTCAATTTTATTTTTTCTACCGCTGATTTGTTGAATACCGAAAGATAGCATTATCAGCATATTTGTAGAATTATAGAAGTATACAAGAATTTTTTCGCTTATTCAATAACTGAATGCGGAATTTTCCAAGAGGCCTCATGGCTTTTTGTTGTCCTTGCTAAAGATCAGAATGGGCAGGATATCCCGACTTTTACGGACGACCTGAAATACTTTTTCTGGATCCGGAATGTTACGTTGGCGTCTGCAGAAGCCGATGTCCTTTCCTTGTCCTTGAAAACCAGACTCAGCCCGGAATTTGCCGAGATCGATTTTGATTTCGTGAACGAGCATCCCAGGTCAAAGTCCAGAGTTTCTTTTAATGCTGAGCTCGAGTCGTATGGGAAATAATGCTTATACGAGGCTGAGAGCGATGTGTTTATGAGCCGCGTCCTCATCAAAAAAGATTCGCCTATCGAGTAATATTTTTCCGGTGTGGAAGATTTTGTCGGTGGATTTCCGTCAAGGAGATGGTTTACTAGCGCGGCATCCGTCCTGAATCCGAAGATTCTGTTTTCGTAGCTGACCGCTCCGCCTATTTTCAGCACGTTGTATTCTTCCGTTTTGTTCGTGTCCGTTATTTTCCACGCTTCTGACGCAAGAAAACCGATCCTGAGCGCCCCGGAAAGATGGTCGTTCAACAGGAACTGCAATTGCGGATTTATTTCTGCCTGCTCAAGCGTTCGGCAAATCGAAGAGGAGCCTCCGATGAGCGGTGCGACCTTCGGGGATTTTCCTGAGGTCGGAATGAAAAAATATGATGCATCGAGAAGAAAAAATCCGAGCGTAAATCTCGCGTCTCCCTTGAGCCACACATACTTTTGCTCGTATGGGCTTTGATGGATCGCGCACCGCAGGTTCGTCTTTAAGAACGGCGACCTGAATGAGATTTCTCCGAGGGCGGCGTAAAACCATCCGGCTTCAAAATTGGCATTGTTTTTTGAGAGAACTTTTGAGTTGTTTTCTATATAAAATCTTCCTCCTGTAGCCGCCGCTTCTACCGACGTGAATTTTGTGAAAGAATATTTTGCCCTGAGGGATGCGGCGTAAAAATCATTTTCGTCTTTGAGGAATTCGAAAGTGACCGGAACGCGGCTTGCCTTTTCCGAAACCCCGATTGATGAAGAGAAACATAGCGGCTGAACGGAGGACGAGAGTGTAGGAAGAACCGCTCCCAGTCCCATCGGAAGGGAGAATGTTTTTTTGAGCGGATTTGACGAGACGCTTGGAGACGGATTCTTTAGTTTTGCGTAGGACTTCGAGAAACTGAGCATTCCGCAGGAGACGCTTGCTGGAAAAAAGTTTTCCGACAGGATGATTTTTCCTCCGTAGCGGGCATCATTTAAAAGCTCCCGTCTCTCCTGCCAGTTTTTGCAATCCTTTATGGTCTGAAATTCTGTTTTCGGGAGGGTGACGAAGCATCGGAGATCTCCATTTTTCAGGGAAATCTTAAGTCCGGTCTGCGCGCCAACGGCTTTTTCTTTTTCGAGCTTTGGATGCGGAATGGTGAGCGTTGTCGAAAACTTGAATTCGGCAAAATTGAAGAATGGGGAGATTTTTTGTTCCTCGGCGAACGATTTTGCCGGCGCGAAGAGCAAAAAAGTCAGAATGCTTGCGAAAAAAATGATTTTAGGGAAGTCCGAGGAAGTCCGCCTCAGCGATCCTCCGAAGTTCCAGTTAAATTTTGGTAAAATTCTCATACCTATTAATAGACTTAGAAAATCACTTTTGGGCAAAAAATAAAAAAAAATCCGCCAGAAAAAATCATGGCGGATTGTGAATTGAGGTTTTATTTGCAAGACAGGTTTTAGTTTGTCTTTGTGTTTACGATTATGCTTTTTGAGTCGGCGAATTTGTCGATCATTGCGACTCGTGACTGCCAGTATTCAGCCTCACTCTTTGTTACGTAAGGTCCGATTCTGACGCGGTAGAAAGTCTTTCCTTTTGAATCCGTGAAAGTGAATACTTCGCTTGTGATTTTGTTTGATTCAAGGATTGAGCGTGCTTCATCCGCGTTTTTCTTTGTTGCGTAAGATGCCGGCTGAACCCAGAATTTGTCCGGGCTTGCTTTTGAAGCAGCGGCAAGTTTTGCTGCGTTTTCTGTTTTCGTAGCAGCAGGTTTTGCAGCCGGAGCTTTTGCTGGTGCGCTTGATTTGGCAACCGCTTTCGTGCTCTTTGCCGGTGTAGTCTGAGCTGGCTTTGATGCCTGAGGCTTTGCCCCAGGAGCGTAATAGTTCTCTGCCGGAGCGCTCTGGGTGTATGATTTTGCGCCTGCATTTTCTGAAGCGCTGGCAATCTGATCCTGAGTGAACTTGTTCTGGGCTGTGACACCTGATGTGTTTGAAGCTTTGAGCGAGTTGAGATCGATTGTGGTCGTCTCCTGGCTGTAAACAGTCGCGTTGTCTGTGATCACGGTAAGATTGTCAGAGCGGATTTCTTTCTGCGCCGGCTGCTGAATCAGTCCGTTTGCAGAGCTTATTGCCTGAGTTCCTTCCGGCTTGTCAAAAGGAGAAGCCGGTGCCTGGTTCTGAGATGAAATCTCCTGCTGAGGAACGCTCTGATTCTGAGTTGTGGTTTGAGCCGGAGGGAAATTGCTTACCCAGCCGGTTGATGGATCAAAAGATGCCTGCTGAACAGGTGTTCTGTGAAGTGATGGTGAATAAAGGATGAGCGCGGCTCCTGCTACAACGAGGAGGAAGATTCCTACTGCCGCTACGATCCATAATGTTTTTTTCTGTTCCATATTTTAAAACCTCTTTCAGAAAGCGCATGAATCGGGAATTGCCCTGACGCTTCCTATACCCATAGATTCAATATCGGAAAACGAAAAAAAAAGTTTAGCGGAAGATTGACCTGTTGGAGACCCCTCGCGTTTTCGAGGTTCCCTTTTATCAGTTTTTTATCAGCGCGATTTCAATCCCGGAGTTTTTGTAGCTGTTAAAAAGTCCCTTTTGAGCATGAAACCTCGAAAGAATCTGACGTAAAGCGATGCCGTCGCGTTTTTTTGCCCGGACAAGTCTTTTTAACAGCGGTGCGGTTACAAAAAAGATTTTTGCGCATTTCGAGAGAAGTTCCGGAGTTTTGAACAGGACCGTAGCGTTTATGATCACGGATTTTCCTGATTTGTGCTGCTCTTCGATAAATTTTTGCGTCAGCTCGATGACTTTCGGGTAGACGATGGACTCCTGTTTTTTTAGCAGATCCGGTTGTGAGAAAATAAGTGCTCCAAGCGCCCTTCGGTCAAGCGCACCGTCGTCGGAAGTGAGTACAATTCCTTTTTCCTTTGCATAAGGCGCGAAAGTCCTCAGTATTTCAAGTGTGCACTCTTTTATTGCTGTATGAACGGTGCAGTCCAGGTCGATGGAAGCGACATCCGGAAGCTCGGATTCAATTTTTCTGCAAACGTAATTTTTCCCGGATGCCATTCCGCCTGTAAGGCAGACCGTGAACGGCTTTTTCATGCCGCCAAGAACGAATTCCTTCAGATGCTTTGAGGAGATTTTTATTTTTTCAGGCTGATTTCTGACCGCCATTTTGATTTCCTGCAGTGTTCTGCCAGAGCGTTAGTGGAAGTCGCCCCATGATTTTCCATGCTCGATTGAGACCCGGAGCGGGATCCTTAGGTGCGCGGCGTGCTCCATCTTGTCCTTTATGAGCGCAACCGTGTCCGAGATTGCTTTTTCGTCGTCCGGGCACTCAAAGATAAGCTCGTCGTGGACTTGGAGAAGAAGTTTTGCCCCGGTCGGATTTTCCTTTAGCGCGGAAGAAACGTCGAGCATGGCCTGTTTTACTATGTCCGCCGCGCTTCCCTGGATCGGGCTGTTTTTTGCGATGCGGATTGCGCCCTCTTTTTCCATCTTGTTTTTGCTGTTTATGGCAAGAATCCGTCTTTTGCGCCCGCGGATTGTCTCTATGAATCCCGTTTCCTCGGCGCGCATAACTGTCTCGTCAAAGAAATTCCTGACTCCGGAATATGCCATAAAATAGTTGTCGATAAATTCTTTTGCGCGCGTGCGGTTGATTCCGAGGTCTTTTGCGAGAGAGAATGCGCCCATTCCGTACATCAGGCCGAAATTGAGGGTCTTTGCGCTGCGCCTCTGCTCCGCGGTGACTTGATCCATCGGAACTCCGTAAATAAGGCTCGCGGTTGACTTGTGGACATCGATTCCGTCGTTGAATGCGGAGCACAGATTTTTGTCGCCGCTCAGGTGGGCGAGGACCACAAGCTCGATCTGGGCATAGTCTGCCGAAATCAGGACGGTTCCGCTGGATGCAGTGAACGCCTTTCTGATCCTTCTGCCTTCCTCGCTTCGGACAGGTATGTTCTGTAGATTAGGGTCCTTTGAGGAGAGTCGGCCCGTTGCTGTTCCTGTCTGCATGAATGTCGTGTGAACCCGGCTCTCTGAATCGGTCTGGAGTGGGAGTGTCTCGACGTAGGTCGAAAGAAGCTTTGACTTTGCCCTGTATTCAAGAATCATTTTTGGAACCGGGTCAAGCGATGCGAGCTCCTCGAGGACGGATGTGTCCGTTGAGTAGCCGGTTTTTGTCTTTTTGCCTGCCGGGAGCTTTCTTTCCTCGAAGAGAACTACCGAAAGCTGCTTCGGGGAAGCGATGTTGAACTCGTGGCCGACCGCCGCATAGATTTCTGATTCCGTTTTTTTGAGCTGGCGTTCAAGCTCGACCGCGTAATCTTTGAGGTAGTTTGTGTCCAGATGGATGCCCGTCAGCTCCATTTTTGCGAGAACCGGGAGCACCGGCATTTCCATTTCGGTGTAGAGCGTGTGCAGGCCCGACTCCGTGAGCTTCGGCTCAAGGCACTGCCACAGTCTGAGCGTAAAGTCCGAGTCCTCGGCTCCGTATTTTGCGGCTGTTTCAAGAGGAACGTCTGCGAACGTGCCGTTTTTTGGAACTATTTCGTCGAATTCCGTTCCTTTGAGGCCGAGCTTTGTCTCCGCAAGGTACTCAAGCGAGTACGCTGATTTTCCTGTGCGGTCCGGCTCCAGAAGCCATGCCGCTATCATCGTGTCGGCAAGGGTGAAATTCAAGGATTTTTGTTCCGTTATTCCCAGTAGGTCTAGCCCGTTTGTGCTGAGCACCTGAAGGTCGAATTTCGCATTGTGCATGACGATTGTCGAGCCGGAATCAAAGAGTTTTCGAAGCGCGTCCAAGGCTGATTTTTTTTGCATGACAGGTCCGTTAAGCAGCGGATCTGAGACTATGAGGGGAACGTAGATCCCTTTGCCGCATTCATAGGCGAGCGAGAAACCGACGAGGTTCGCTTCCCTGGTGTTGAGAGAGTCTGTCTCGGTGTCGAATGCGACAGTCTTTGCCTTTATCGCTTGTTCTATGAAAGATTCCAGCTCCGCCGCGTCTGACACGGCTTTGTAGTCGCCTGAGTTCTGTTTTGTTTCGGTCAGGTCGGGAAGGGCGGAGAATGTTTCGCTTTTGCCCGCGGCGGCAAACAGCGAGCCTAGCTCAGATTCGTCCGCCGGAAATGCCGGGGCGTTGCGGGGAGCAAAAAGCTCGCTATTGCTCCTCCCCGCAGAGGGGGTAGCGGAAGATGCGCCAGCAGCTGGAGCGAGGGGGAGACTTCCCCCTCCCAGTGCCTTGAAATCACGGACGAGCGCGCGAATTTCAAGGGCTTCCATTTTTTTTGCTGCAAGGGCGAAGTTCAGTTCTGTGATTTTGTAGTCGGCCGGCGTTTTTTGCATGAGCGACGGCACCGAGCAGTTGAGCGTTATCAGTTTTTTTGAGAAGAATGCGTTGTCGCGGTCGTTTCGGATTTTTTCTCCGATTGCCCCCTTGATTTGAGCGGCGTTTTCGTAGATTCCTTCGAGCGTTCCGTATTCACTGAGAAGCTTGACCGCAGTTTTTTGTCCGACTCCTTTGACTCCAGGAACGTTGTCCGCAGTATCGCCCATCAGTGAGAGGAGGTCGAGGAGTTTTTCTGCCTTTACGCCCCAGTCGGCTTCGACTCCGTTTTCGTCCAGTTCTGCCCAGACTTTTGTCTTGTCCGGTTTCATGCAGTGAATGTTTTTGTTCGTGAGCTGCTGAAGGTCTTTGTCCGCGCTGAGGATTATGCAGTGGCGGTTTTCTGCGTCACATTTTTTTGCGAGAGTTGCTATTACGTCGTCCGCTTCGTAGCCGTCTTCCCTGACTGTCGGGATGCCCATTGCGCAGAGTATGTCTTCGATCAGTGGAATTTGTGCGTGCAGGTCCTCCGGGGTTTTTGCGCGCGTCGCCTTGTATTCGCTGTACATCTCGTGGCGGAATGTCGGCGTTTTGGAGTCCATTGCGGCGACTATGTATTTTGGTTTGTAGGTCTTTAATATTGTAAGAAAGTTGCGGAAAAATCCGAACACGGCGGATACGTTCTGTCCCTGTGAAGTTGTGAGCGGTCGTGATATGAATGCGAAATATTCGCGGTAGATAAGTCCGTATGAATCAAGTATGAAAAGCGTGTTTTCGTCAATAAAATTACTCATTTTTTCATTATATGTTATTTGGCGGAAAGAAAGAATACGCCCTGCATTCGAAAAGCTGAAGTTTTTAGACATTCCCTTTGGAAGCTCCCCCGAAGTCCTGAACTTTGAGTTTGTTTTTCGGAGAATATCGAAGTATAATTTTTGATGTGAGAGTTGATAAATCAGATTTTAATGAAGCGAAGTCCGATGATGGATTCCGCGATGCCGATTACGGCGAATTCATAGCGCCAGAAGTCTCGAAAAGTGATGAACAGGAAGAGTTTATTTCGGTACATCAGCCGCGCGCTGGCGTTGGATTTATCGACTCTATAGAAGAAATAGAAGAAAAATCGGAAAAAGATGATTGCGGCGAGGCTGACTCCGAAGCTGGTTCTGAAAGTGGTCCCGAAGCTAGTTCCGAAGGCGGCGAAACTTTTGAGTCTGCCGAATTGCCGTTCGGAAAAATCGAGTACTACGACTCGGTTAATTTGGACGAGATAGACAGGAATTTTGATTTCGAGCTGGACGAGGAGATTTTTTCCGAGCCAAAAATCGTTTATGAGCAGCAGAAAGACGTTGATTTCGAGCTGAGCATGGCGAAAACCGAAAAAGAAAAGAATGAAATAATCAGGGAAAGGCTTAAAGCGGAAAAAATCGCTCTCGCGGCGGAAAAAAAAGCCATAAAAATCAGGCGGCTTGAGGAAAAACGCCAGGAAAAAGAAGCTAGAAATTCCGAGCGGATCAGGTTTTCGATCGGCGTTAAGCTGATCGCCATAATCTCCGTGCTCATGATCGTTTCTCTTGGCGGCGTAACGTATCTCGTTTCGTATTTTGTAACTCAGGACATCCGCTCGAGCGCGGAGGAAAACAACCTTGCCATAAACAGCCGCACCGCCTCTGACACGGAAAACCGTATAACCGGAGCCGTGCAGTCGGTCGGCATGTTCCTTGATATACTTCGCAACACTACAGGCAACAATGAGGAAAAAGCTTCCATCGAGTCGATGTTTTTCGAGCGGAATCCGTCAATCCTCGCGGTCTATCTTCCTCAGTCTGATCTGATGTATTCGGGCAACATGTTCTTTATTGTCCACGAAATCGAAAAATCTTCCGTCAAGGACTATTTTTTGCAGGAAGGGGAGGCGATAGAGCTTGCCCGAAATGGTTCGTTTGAGCTTCTGAACGCGACGCCGTTTTTCTCGGTTCCGTCCCTCGGACTTTTCTGCCAGCTGATGAGCGGCGTTCAGGAAGAATCCGTATGCATCCTGTATTCGACCGAGGCGATCGGCGAAAGCTTTTCCGCGGGAACTGTGAACCAGTCGTTTTTCGTGAATAATGACGGCAGCGTGCTCGTCCACAGCGACATGAGCCTCATGCTTTCCGGGGCGGATGAGAGCGACAATCCGATGGTTCTCGCGATGAGGAAAAGTCCTTTGAACAACGGGCAGCTCACTTTCTACGACGCGGGCGGGGAAGAATTCATAGGCGCGTTCAAAAAACTCCAGCTCGGGAACGGAAGCGTCATTACCGTGGTAAAAACATCCGTCGTTCTCGAGGGCGTTCAGTCGACCACCAGACGAAATATTTATATCACGGTCGTAATCCTCGCCCTTGCCGTAATCATAATTTATCTTTTCGCGAAGAAAATCAGCGTTCCTCTCCGATGCCTGACCGACATCACGAACGAAATAAATCGCGGAAATTTCAACACGGAGCTGTTCGGGGAGCTGTCTGTAAAAAGCAAGGACGAAATCGGTGTTCTTGCGAGCAGCACCAAAAATGAGCGCGAGATTCTCAACATGGTTTCACGCCTCACGAACAAGGGCGTAACAAAAGCCATAATCACCAAGCAGATTGATTTTGATCCTCACCTCAAGGACATAACGATTTTTTTCAGCGACATCAGGCGTTTTACGGAAATCTCCGACGGTTTCAAGAAGCGTTTCGGCGAGAAAAGCGCGGCGCAAATCATCAACTTCCTCAACGACTACATGAGCCGCATGGTTACGTGCATCAACCGCACCGGCGGAATCGTAGATAAATTCGAGGGCGACGCTATCATGGCGGTATGGGGAGTCCTCAGGAACGACAACCTTGACTGGGAGCGGATGAAGGATACTTCCGTCACACGCGCGCTGAAAAAGGATGCCCACGAGCAGTATGTCAGGGAGGATGCGCTGAATGCCGTCACTTGCTGCATCGCGATGCGCTATTCCCTCATGAAATATAACAAGGATGCGTATGCGTTCACCCTTGCGCACAGGAATGATGTCCTTGCCGAATACAAACCGAAAATTCAGATCGGCGCGGGCTTGAATTCAGGAAGGGTTACCGTCGGATTCATGGGTTCTTACGACAAGATGGAATTCACATCCATAGGTGACGCGGTAAACTTTGCGAGCAGAACCGAGGCCTCGAACAAGCCTTGCGGAACTGACATCCTGATTACCGAAGACACTTACGCGCTTCTAAAAAGAGATTACATTCGCTGCGAGGAAAATAATTTTACCATTGCTCCGGAAAATCTCAGCAGGGAAATCGTCGTGGAGCAGATTCCCGTTGCCTTCGACGTAAAAGGAAAGGGAAAGCAGCATTTTTACGGTGTCGTCAACATGCCGAATTTTGACATAGCAGATTTCTTCCAGGAGACGGATCCGCTTTTTGAAGTTGATCACGACTGCGAAAAGGCGGTGGGACCTAATGGACCTAAGAATCTCTCGGAGCTTAGAAAACTGCTGGATATTCCTGAGCCTGATTTCGGGAAGGTGAACCTGGATGCGGAAGAGAACAAAGTACAAGTCGCCGCTCCTTGATTTTACGGTCATCTTTTTCTGCCTTTTTACCGCGCTGTTTTTTGCTTATCTGTTCTGGCAGGATCTGAATACGTTTACAATCCGTGGCGACAAAAAAATAGTCGGAACAGTCTCTTTCAAGCACAGGGTTGCTCAGCGGAAATTTGACGACCGCGTTGTATGGGAAAGAATTGCCCAGGGAACAAGGCTTTATTATGGTGACACGATCCGTACGGCGGATCTGGCCCAGGCGGTAATCCAGCTCGACGACGGAACGATCCTTGAGCTGAACGAAAACACCATGATCCAGATCCTGTACAATGAGTCCGGCTCCCTTCAGATTTCGGTGGACGGCGACATTCAGATCGATTCTTCGCTCGGCTCGGGCGATGTCGCGCTTAAGCTGGATGACGGCTCGCTCGTCAGCGTGGATGCGGGTACAACCCTGTCCGCAAAATCAGATGCCAAGAACGGAATCCGAAATATCGAAGTAACCGGAGGTTCTGCCGTTGTCACTACGGAGAGCGGACAGAGCGCAACGCTTTTCTTCGGTGAATCGGTCAACATTGAAAACGGCGCGGAGCTTCAGAAAAATCCTTTGACCGTGCTGTATCCTCCGAAAAATCTCAAGCTGCTTGACGTGCGCGGGGAGAGCATTCCTGTCAAGTTCAGCTGGAATTCAAGCTCGGATTCCTCTTCCGAGGTCGTAACGTTGCAGCTCTCCCATGAAAAAGATTTTTCCGCTGTCTATGATGAAATCGAGATAACTGACGGATCATCCGCCGAAATCAATGCATCCGGAAGCCTGTACTGGCGGATTTTCACGCCGTCAACAAAAGATTCTCCTGCTTCAGGAAAGATTACCGTGGATTCCGTAAGCGCTGTGCAGGGAATTTTCCCTCTTTCAGGCGGAGAATTCCGTTACCGAGAGAATTTGCCTAAGCTCAATTTCAGGTGGAGCGGCAACGAATATGCCGACAAGTACAAGCTTGTCGTCTCTGCAACCCCGGACATGAATAGCGTGGTCGCCGAGGCCGAGACCACAGGAACTTTTGCCGCGGTCGATTCTCTTTCCGAAGGCTCTTACTGGTGGAGGGTAACGCCTTACTACTCTTTGAACGGAATCGGTTATGCCGGAGAAAGCAAGATATATGATTTCAGCATCCTCAAGAATTCCTTGATTCCGCCGCCAAAGCTCAATATTCCTGCCGACAACTCCCGCATAGTCTACAAATCTTCGATTCCGCTTAGTTTCAGCTGGAAGACCGATGTCCGCGATGCTTCTTACAGGCTCATCATTGCCCGCGACCCTTCGCTGGGAGACATCGTTTTTGAGGAGTCTGTTAATGAAAACCGTTTTGTCCGTGAAGTCTCTCCTTATATTATGGGCGAGGGTACTTATTTCTGGAAAGTAGTCCGAACACCTGTGGATTCCGAGGACAGGCTGATTGAATCCGATGTCAAGTCGTTCTCGCTGGTAAAATACATTCCTGAGGCAAACAGACTTCTTTATCCGCCTGAGGATTTCGTCACCGAGGTCTCAAAAATATCCTCATCTTCGTTCATGTGGAAGCTTTCTGACGATTACAAAGAATCTGCCGCGGTTTCCGGAAACGCCGGTTCTGCTGGTGCCGGTTCTGCTGGTGCCGGTTCTGCTGGTGCCGGTTCTGCTGGTGCCGGTGATTCCGCGATCTCCGTTCTTCAGGTTTCAAAAAGAAGCGATTTTTCTTCAATAGAGATTGAGAAGAATGTGGAGTCCGCGTCCGTTACGGGGCTTAACCTTTCGGACGGGGAATATTGGTGGCGTATCGGAGTTCGGTCTGCGGAAGGAAATATCGAAGGACTTACCCAGGCGCGCCGCTTTGTCGTCCTGCCTGAGCTTGCAGCTCCTTCGATCGTTTCTCCGTCTTTCGCGCAGGAACTTATTGTCGCTGGAAATTCTTCCGTCGGAATCAGATGGAAAGACGTTCCCGATGCGGATTATTACATTCTCAAAGTGCTCTCAAAAACTTCTCAGGACGGAAACTTTACGATAGTTCATCAGTCTTCGCCTCGCGCAACCCTTTCTCAGGTATCCCTTCCTGCCGGATCCTACGATGCGACCGTTCAGGCCGTGGCAGAATCCTCGCAAAACTCCGTTCAGCGCATGAGCCGAATCTCCACCGTCTCATTCACGGTCCGTGCTCCTTCAGAAATCGAGCTTACTTATCCGTTGAGCGGCGAGCACATAAACGGACTTTCAGCCCTTACCGCTCCTGTATCGTTCTCATGGACAGAAAAAGAAGACAAAGCTCCGTCTTACCGCTTTATTCTGGTACGCCAGCTTTCAAACGGAAGCAGAAAAACTGTCGAGAGCGTTACCACGACGAAAAAATCACTCTCGTTTGAGCGCCTCGCTTCCGGAACCTATTACTGGCGCGTAAAAGCAAGCACTTCCGACGGTATTCCATTGGATTCTGAGGAGCGCAGGCTTATAATTGATACAGTTGCCGATTTGCCTCCTGCCCGGCTGATTTCTCCAGAAGAATCAGCTGTCCTGGACGACGCATATTTCAGAAGCAACCGTAAGATTTCGTTCACTTGGAATGCAGTTCCGGGTGCGACCGAATATACTTTCAGCTTATACAAAAAGGACGGCGCAAATTCTCTGACGCCAGTCTTTAAGAAAAAAAATATTAAGGAGACCGAACTTGTCTTAAAAGATCTGACCGTGCTCGACATCGGAACGTTCGTATGGAACGTAACCGCATCTCGTCATGCTGATGACGGATTTGAGGAGCAGCGAGGAAAAATTGCTTCAGGAACGTTCAAGATAGATTTCTTGCTTCCTAAGCTGATTGAGACCAAGAAACCGAAGAAACTGTATGGCGAATAAAATAATTCCATCCATCATTTTGATATTCTCTATGGCCATGGCTTTCTCCCAGCAGGACGCTTCTCCCGCGAAAAAAAGCGAGCAGCGACTTGAGTGGGTCTATGATGAGAACGTTCTCAGCTACAAAGTCGAGGTAAAATCATCGTCCGGCGGCGACTCGCTTTTTTTCACGACGGAAAAAAACTTCGTCGATGTAGCTCTGTCGGCAGGAACTTACCGATACCGCGTCTATGCGTACGACATGCTCGGAAGAGAATCGAGCGTCTCAAACTGGACATTCTTTGAGGTCGAGAAAGTCGTTGAGCCGCAGATCGTCAGCGTCCAGAACGAAGTCGATTTAATCCGCGACGAGCCGAAGAAAAAATCAATCTTCAAGAAAAATTCCAAAACGCAACCCGCTTCCGAGACTACGAATCAGCTCGTCCAGATTGACACCGAGATTAAGAACGTAACGAACGACTCAAAGGTTGAATTCATCAATACGGAGACCGGAGAGATAGTTCAGGGAAACATCGTCGTCCGCGGCGTGCAGATAAACTCGGACAAGCTTACGCCAGGCTCCTGGCAGATAAAAATCACGAACCCGGGCGGCGTTACCACCGAAAGCGAGGTTCCTTTTACCGTCAGAAGCGTCTCCTCGTCCGATGTAGCTAAAGCAACCGCCCCGAGCGCGCCGGCAACAGCTCAAAAAGAACCAGTCCCGGCGAAGGATGATGAAAAAACTTCCGAAAAATCCGTTCCTTCCGGGGATGGGGACAACGTCCAGGAAGATTCACAGAAGGATTCCCGGGAAGATTTCCGAGAAGAGCCGGAAAAAACACAGGAAGACCTCGCCCAGACGGAAGCTTCTTCCAGGGACGATTTTTCTTTCAACAGCGGAATGTCGGAGTCGGAGCTCGCCGCCTTAACCGACGAAGAGCGCCTTGCCACCCGCAAAAAAGAGCTGGTTTATGCAAAAATCGCGCTCCGCGACGAAAAGAGACGCTACCGAAAGCTTCACCCATATATTCCGGTTGAGGCGAACCTCCTCTTCGGGGCCGGATACGCATTTGCTCCGTACACCGAATCCCTCGCGCGCCCGAGGTTCAACGAATGCTTCTATCCTACAGACCTCAACGCAAGGTTCTCTGCATTCTCTCCGCTCAAAAACAAAATGCGCTACGGCCTTGAGATGCGAGCTTCCGTCACGGTGCTCGACGCCTACAACAAGAGTCCATATTTCATAGGCCCGATTTTATACGTTCCGCGCCACAAAGGCTCTTACAGGGTTCAGTCAACGACCTTCACGACCATGTGCCTTAACTTCGTCTGGCAGAGACGTTTGTTCAATGACCATATGTTTTTCTCCATCAAGGGTGGCGGCGGATTGTGCGCGCAAAAAAGAGATTTGATCGATATGTTTACGTCGACTTCCTCCCATACAAAAGGTTTCCAGTCATTCTACAAAGGATCGCTCGGAACATTTTCCCCTGCGCTTTCAGGCGGAGCTTCCCTCTATATAAACCCACTCAAATACATGGCGATCGAAATCGGATGTGATTTTACCCACACCTTTGCCCCGTCTTGTGCCGCAGGACTTCTGACCCCGTTCGTGAGCATGGGATTCCATTTCTGATTTTTTTTATGGCGGCGGCCATCCCTCCCATCGGCCCATGATATCCCCGAGTCGCCCGGTGCCCGAATGCCAGCCAGTCCGCTCCGGCCTCCGCCTAGCG
>CAMVSS010000038.1 GCA_947170195.1 uncultured Treponema sp.
AGCGCGACAACGAAAGCGCTCGCGGAACAGCGGCGAGGTCGGGATGGCTGGCCCGCAAAAAAAGGGTTTTTTACGGCTCAAATGGTGGTTTTCTTGAAAATTTTCGTTTTCTAACACAGAAAAATAAAAAAAGTTACGGTTTTTGTCTGAAAATTCCAAAAAAAAAATGTAAAAACTATAGATTTTTTAAAAAAGTGATGTTACTCTTTTATTTGTGTAGGAAAATTATTTTTCCTCACCAATTAAAAAGGAGGATTTTCATAATGAAAAAAATCATTAGCGCAGCTGCTTTGGCTGCAATGGTTGCTGGTTCTGCTTTTGCAGATGTTTCATGGTCTGCAAACGCTCGTGTATACGACGATGTAGTTACATACGAAACTGCAACTCGCGCATCAAAATTTACTGACAGAAACGCATTTGGTACCGATGATAACGGTAACGTTACATGGAACAAAGATACCAAGCATGCTGACGATGTTACACTCAAGGCTTCTGGCGAGAAGTGCGGTGCTCAGATTACATTCAATGCAACTGGTCCTGCAGATGGTGCCGAGAATAATGTTACAATCGGAACTTACAAATTGTGGGCAGAGCTTCTCCCTGGCTTGACATTGAACGCAGGTGCTTACGACACACGCCTCGGTAAGACAATCAACAACGACGGTAACTGGGGCACAAACCTTAGCGGTATCGTAAAACCAGGTACTTTCAAGCTTGAATTCACTGCGAACAATGCAGCTGGAAACAAAACAACTGGTAAAGATTCTACAAACCTTACTGCAATCGGTTCAAACAAAAAATACAACAACTTTATGGCTCAGTACAAGGTAAACGACAACCTTACTGCTTATGCCGTAATGTGGCTGAAATCTAACGGCTTTGGTCAGACTGCTTTGACTACAGATGACCGCGTTGCACGCTTCTCTCCATGGGGCGTTGGTGCTAAGTACTCTGTAAACAAAGACACAACTATCGCTGCAGTAGTTAAGCAGGAAGCTAACGTCGAAGCTAATATTTCTGCAGGCACTGTAACAATTTATGACTATCTTACTGGCGGAGATCACCTTGCTCAGGCACTTGCCCGCTACCACAAGAGTTATGTATACGGTACAGCAGTTCCAACTATTACAGGCGGATACCAGATGTGGTCTGCTGCTGTAGACGTTTCTACAAAGGTTGCAGGTTGGGATGCAGAGGCTGCATACACATTCGCAGCTTTGGTATATGACAACTTTGACAAACTGTATGGTCACTCACACAACTACTGGTACAAACGAAGTGGTATGGGAAAGAACAGCATCTCAAGTGCAAACGAGTACATCCATGCATTCGATGTTCGTGGCAAAGGTAAAGTTGGCGACAAGCTCACAATCACTGCTATCGGTAACCTCACATACAAACCAGCTACAGCAAATAAAGTTCACACAACTGCTGAGTACGGCGAAGTTAAACTCGACGGCTCTGTTATTTCAAATACTACCGGAACTTACACTCTTAATCAGGATGCATACCTTGGAAAGGTTCTCGGCTTCAAAGCTTACAAGAACGAAGAAGCTTACAATGCAGGTGTAGGTCTTTCTGGAGCTCTCGCTCACTACGAGTCTTTGAGCGTAGACTATGCTCTTAACAGCCAGATCACTCTCGAAGTTCAGGCTAACCACCAGAACACAAATGTTTATGTTACAAGTCAGGCTGACAAGCGCGTAAAAGTTGGCAACGAATACGTTAAGCGATCTGTTTGCGTGAGAAGAGCTGTATCAGGCTTGGCCGCTTCTGACACTGACCTTGGCAAGGTAATTGATACTACTATCGATGGCACTGCTTATGAACTTGATGCTCTTAAGAACTCAACATTCTATGTTCGCCCAGGTGTTAAATATCAGATCAGCAAACCTGCTGAGCTTGCAGCTGGTGTTCAGTTCGCATTCACAGGCTTCTCTAGCGTAGAGCGCTGTGCAGCTGCAGATACAGTAAAAACAACTATATCTGTACCAGTTACATTCCGCGTAAAGCTGTAGTCTAGCCCATAAACAAAAGCCGTGTGGCTTTTGTTTATACAAACGCAAAAAGCTCCCGAAAGGGAGCTTTTTTTATTGCGGCGCATGAGCCGGTGAGGCTGCGGAGCAGAGTCACAATAAACCACCTGCTATGCGGGTGGTGGACAGAAGCTTATAGCAAAAAAGAACTTTCCTCGGCGCTATACAATAGGTTGTTCAAGTCTATTGCGTTATACCAAGGAGGAAAGTAAATGGCAAATATCCGGGATACGCTGAGCCATACAAAATGGCTGTGTAAGTATCATATAGTATTCACGCCGAAATATCGCCGAAAGGCAATATACGGTCAGTATAAAGAAAGTGTAGGCAAGATATTAAGGCAGCTTTATGTCATAACCGAACGAGAACGATAACGCAGGTTCTCGTCGCTTCCGCGTGTTTTTGTCTTTCCAAAATCGGTATGACCATACTGAGCTGTTATAATGCGTTTGCCCTGCGTAGCGAGCCTCGGCTTCGCCGCATTGTCGCGCAAGAGCGTACGAAATGTAATGGGAAATGGACCCATCGCGCATTTTTTGATGCAAGCCGAGAAAACTTTTTGAGAATGTACATTCTCGTCTTTAAACACTTACTTCCAAGAAAAGTTTTCTTTACTAGTCTCAAATCCGCGGCGGCTGTAATTCTGTTTTTCTTTAAGGATTTAGGGCATCTCTAGAGAGTCGCTTTAGCGAATTGGTAGAGAGATACCTGTGAGTTTTAAGTCGTTATAATATTACGACTTAAAACATCGTTTTTTCCGGTGAAATGTGATTTGCTAGATTGGCGGCTTTCTCCGTTTCCAGCTCTTCCTTGAGGGCGAGCACCTGCTCGAGGGGGAGAGAAACAGCTTGAGAGATTTGTTCTGGCGTGCCGAGCGCCATACGAAGCAAGTTCCGCGCGCTTTCTATGGCATTTGCATGCGCGCCTTTTTTTATACCTCTTTCTTCGGCGTTGTGGATGCTTGAGTAATAGTCGCGCTCCTTGCCCTCAATCTGCCCCTGGATTATCCAGCGCCAGCGTTCCTGGCTTATGCCCTTGAGTGCCTTTTCTGCTTCCATGATGCCCTCCTCGCTTTTGATTATGCTTTCTATCAAGCCCTGCTGACTCGGATTGTCCGCTTCCTTAAAGAATTTACACCATTTGATTAGCGGTGGCAAGTTTCTGATGTCGGTTTTCTCGTCAATCGGCGGGACTTTCGGAAGCTCCATGAATATTACGTTGAGCCGCCCGGACAGTTTCGAGCCGTCCTTGATATCAGCCATCGTATAGTGGTGAACAGGCTCTTCGTTCGTCGTGTCAAAACTGAAGTTCAAAACGGAAATCTGGTATGCCTGGGGAACTTTCTCCCAATAGTCCCCGACTTCCAGCGTGGAGCTGATCAAGCGCGCAGCGTAATATTCCGCCCGCTTGCCATAGTCGTAGTCCTGCTCGTATCCCTGCATCTCGATCTGGGCTGCCGTACCGTCGGCGAACGTGCAGTTTATGTCGTAGCTGATTCCCCGCTGGTCTGCGAATTCAATCGGATTGTCGTTCTCAGTGACGAAAACTTCTTTGACCTCACGACCGATCGCGGCCGTGAGGAAAGATTTGAGCGCCTTGCGCGAGGATTCCGTCGGCTGGGTAAAAATCGCCTTGAAGTTGGCGTCAAGCCGGGGGTTTAAGATCCTGAGTTCTTCCATGATTTCCTCCATGCCTATATATAGACGGAGAAAATCACTTTTCGGCAACTTTTCCGAAGGGGCGGGGGATTTTTTTTGGAAGTGAAGGCTGCCCCGCAAAAAAAAGTTTGCGTTCGGTAATTTTTTTTATTGTAAAAAGATGATTTCGGATTTAAAATATAGGAATCGGTCAGTTTTAAATTTGAATTTGCAAGAGGTTAAAGCAAATGGAAGAAAAATTTGATTTTACTATTGAGCAGCTTGGAGAGTGTAAGGTTCCGTCTCCTATTGAGCTTTCCAGAGAGCACGGCGAGTTTAGAGCGAATTACGTCCGTGATACATCGTTCGTTCGCTACAGGGTTAATGTTTTTGATAAAGATAACTGCGAGAATGAATGTACGAAAGCAAATCTCCTGCAGAAAGCGGGTCCTCGTGAAATGATTTATTTTAATCCTGCTCATGTCACTGCCGGAATCTGTACATGCGGTGGCTTGTGTCCTGGTCTCAACGATGTTATTCGTGCTGTTGTCCGCTGTCTCTGGTATCGCTATGGTGTAAAAAGAATCCGTGGTTTCCGTTTTGGTTTCAAGGGGTTTTTCTCGGATCAGGGCTATGATACTGTAGAGCTGACTCCAAGCATTGTCGACGATATCCATAAGATCGGTGGTTCGTTCCTTGGTACAAGCCGTGGCGGTGGAAACCGTGTTTCAGATATCGTTGATGCTATCGAATCTCTGAGCATTAACATGATTTTTATTATCGGTGGTGATGGAACTCAGCGAGGTGCTCTTGATGTCGCAAAAGAGATTGAGAAGCGTGGTCTTAAGGTTGCCGTCGTCGGAATTCCAAAAACTGTTGATAATGACCTTCAGTTCATCGACCGCTCATTTGGTTTTGAGACGGCTGTAGAAAAAGCCCGCGAAGCTGTAAATGCAATCCACATGGAGGCTGTTTCTCAGATTAACGGAATTGGTGTGGTAAAGCTCATGGGCCGCGAATCTGGATTTATCGCAACTGCAACAGCTCTAGCAAGTCACGAGACGAACTTCTGTCTTATTCCTGAGGTTCCGTTCGATATCGATGGTCCTAATGGCTTCCTCGCTCATCTTGAGGCGCGCTTGAAGTCTCGCAATCATGCCGTAATCATCGTTGCCGAGGGTGCTGGTCAGGAGCACATGCAGGCTACCAACGAGAAGGACGCTTCCGGAAACAAAAAGCTTTCTGATATCGGCGTATTCCTTTGCAATAAAATCAATGAATATTTTGCAAAGAAGAACATCCACGTCAACTTGAAGTATGTTGACCCTAGCTATCAGGTTCGTTCTTCTGTTACTACTGCAAATGATTCTATTTACTGTGAACGCCTTGGAAACAATGCTGTTCATGCGGCAATGGCTGGAAAAACAAAGTGTGTAGTCGGTCTGGTTCATGATAAATTCGTAATCATCCCTACGACTATGGTAACTCGCAAACGAAACACTGTAGACCCTGAAGGTGCTTTGTGGCGAGATGCTCTTGATGCTACTGGTCAGCCGATCCTTATGGTAAACAACATCGCTTCGGTAACTGAGCGCATGAAGCAGTCTGCTGCCGAGGAAGAAAAAAAGGCTGAGGAAAAGAATAAGGCTTAGCCGAGGTTTAAGGCGTTTCTGTTTTTTTAATTGTTGCGCCTTACTTCAAATTCAATCTTCACGTCTTTTTTTGTGAATTCATCAAGAAGTCTGAAGTCTTCGTACAGTTCTTTCTGTGCGGAGACTTTTTTATTTGCATTTGCTTTGATCGGCTGCCATTTTCCGCTGGATAAAAGTTCGTGCGCATGCTGATTGTCTTTGAAATAGGTTTCCAGTGTCTTTTTTACTTTTGAAAATCCTTCTGTGTCCGTTACCGGGAACATCAGCTCGACGCGTCGGTCGAGATTTCGAGGCATCCAGTCGGCGCTGCTCAGATAAAGTTCGTCATTGCCGCAATTCTTGAAGTAAAAGATTCGGCTGTGCTCGAGGTAGTGGTCAACAATCGATACGACTTTTATGTTTTCGCTCAATCCCTCAACTCCCGGAATCAGCTGGCAGATTCCCCTGACGTTCAAAAGTATCTTAACGCCGGCTTGATTTGCTTTGTACAGCGCGTTGATGATTTCTTCATGTCCAAGCGCGTTCATTTTTGCCATGATTAAACCGGGGTTTTCCGGAGTGGAGCTTTCGGTTTCCCGCTGTATCATTTTCAGGAGCTGTGTCTTTAGGTTTATCGGGGCCATGTAGATGTGTTTCATCGTCTGCAGGGCGGAATAGCCTGAAATCGTGTTGAAAAAGAGCGTGATGTCGTCCGCGATTTGTGGGTTCGCGGTAAAAAGAGATAGGTCGCTGTAAACTCTTGCGGTTTTTGAATTGTAGTTTCCTGTGCTCAAATGGACGTATCGTCTGATTCCCTCTTTTTCTTTGCGCACGATCATCATCGTTTTGCCATGAACTTTTAGATTTACGATGCCATAGATGACAATTACGCCTGCTTTTTCGAGCTTGGTGGCCCATTCTATGTTGCGCTGCTCGTCAAATCTGGCTTTCAGTTCCACAAATGCCGTGACTTGCTTTCCGTTGTGCGCTGCCCGGATCAGAGATTTTATGATTTCTGAATGGTTTTCCGTGCGGTAGAGAGTGATTTTTATTGCGAGAACGTTCTGATCCTCGGAGGCGACTTTTAGAAGCTTTTGCACCGGCTCAAATGATTCGTAGGGCACGTGAAGAATCGTGTCTTTGTTTTTTATGAAGCTCCAGATTGAGATGTCCGATGTCAGTATTTTCGGCAGGAAATTCTTCCAAGGGGTGAATCTCAAAGATTTTGCTTCTTCTATTTGGGCAAGTTCTTCCAGGGCTTCCGGATGAAGGGCTGATTTGACTACATATACGTCGTCGTCGGTCAGGGAAAGTTTTGTTTCCAGCTCTTTTATCAAAACTTCGCTCGTTTTCCGGTTTTTGCAGCTGCACATGAGCCTTACCGCGACCGAAGTTTTTCTGTCAGCCAGAATTTCTTCCATGGCTTCTATGAACTGATTGCCTGACTCTTCATTTACGCCCATGTCGGCATCGCGCGAGACTGAGAAAAGTATCGAGTCCTCGACTTCGAAGCCTGAGAAGAGCTGTGTTCCGTAAACTGTGAGCAGGTCGTCGAGAATCGTGAATGATTTTTTGTTTTCTTCGGACGGGAGCCAAAGCAGGCGGCTCAGGGATGCCGGAAGTTGCACGACCGCGCTGTATTTTTCATTGTCTTCAATTTGGATGAGTGATGTTCCTTTGTGGATTCCGCGGATTTTCTTGAGTTTGAAGTACACGTTGACGCTCTGGTTTGATATGCGTGGGAATGAGCCGTCGTCTACGCGAAGCGGTGTCAGAAGCGGAAAGATTTCGTGCGTGAAATAGGACTGTGTGTAAGCTTTTTGCTGCTCGGAGAAGTTCTCTGGAGAAACATAGACGATGTTGTTCTGGGCAAGTCCCGGAATGATTTTTGTTTGCAGGGCATTGTCTTGTTCCGCGACGATTTCGTGGGTTCGCTCGCTTATTTTATGAATAATTTCTGAAATCGTGTCTCCGGTTATGTCTTTTGCATTCGGATTCGTTTTTTCGAGGTGCTTGAGGGATGCTACGCGGACTTGAAAAAACTCCTCGAAGTTGGTTGAAACGATCGAGAGGAATTTCAGTCTTTCTATAAGGGGATTGTCTTCACGAAGCCCCTCATAGAGCACTCTGGCATTGAATTCTATCCATGAAAGATCTCTGTTAAAGTAAATCATAGCTAACTCCTCCACAGTGCGATTGAGCAAATTTCAAAAGTCTGTTCTTTTTGAAGCTTGCTCAATTATCTGTTCCTTAGACAAGAATCACCTTGTAGCCGAAAACTGACTCGAAAAGGTCTGATTTTTCGGCGATTGCGATTTTTTCAAGGACGTTGTTGTGGCTTCCGTCCGTTTTTATAGTCATTGAATCGTTTGTGAATGTGATTTTAAAATCCTTGATGCGCTGCGTGTGCGCTCTGTCCAGGCAGTCGGCGATGCGCAGAATTGCGGTGAGTTTAAGGACTGTAAGGCGTTCGTTGCGTGGGAGCGATGAAAAAAAGTCGTCGTGGCGCATGTTTTTTGCCCCGCGGTGCCAGAGTGAGATTTGTGCTATTGTTGTTACGGATTCTTTGTTGATTCCAAAAATTTCCGAATTTTCGATGATGTATTTCGAGTGCTGGTTGTGGTCATCCGCCCTGATGAATGTTCCGATGTCGTGGAGGATCGCCGCTATTTCGAGGAGCAGCCGTGCGTCGGTGCTCAAGCCCAGTTCGTCTTTGAGCGTGTCGAAGAATTTTATGCAGATTTGGCGGACGTATTGCGCGTGTTTTTCGTCGCCCTTGTATTTTCTGAGGAGGTTCAGCGCGCTTGCGATAATCTGCTCGTAGAATTCGTTTGTTGCGGTGGTTGGATTCGCAAACGGGGATGTGGCATTGGGATGAGAATCTGTTTGTGGCGCAAGCTGGCTCGCCGGATGGGAGTTCTGCTCTTTTGAGATTATGATTCCTTCCCTGAGGCTTGTCTCAGGCACGATGATTGTTTCTACTCCGGTGAGGTTTACGAAGAGCTGGTAAATCAGCAGGTTGAGGTGGAGAGACTGGGCATCGTTATACGAAATCTTGAATCTTGCAACGATTTCTTCTGTCGAATATTCCTGGATCTCGTTGACAAAATCGTTGAACGCCGTGCGCTCGATCTTCCACAAAAATGTAGAAATCGGACTTCCTGCGAATAAGGCCGCAATCTTTACATCTGCTCCGATTGCAAGAAACTGTTTTATTTTTTTTAAGTTAAGCTCGTTGTTGAGAGATCCTTTTGTGTTGTTGATGAATTCTGTCACGTAGCGTTTTGCATCTGAAAGCGAGCCCATCATTGATTTCAGTTGCTGCTCGATGATGACGGTTCCGAGCCTCATTGAGTGCGCGCCTGCAATCTTTCCGTTTTCGATGAGCATTATTTCGGTGGATCCTCCGCCGACTTCAAGAATGATGCTCGACTGGCTGCTTATTTCGATGTTGTCTGTTTTGAGAGTGTCGCTGACTGCGAGGTACATCAGCCGGTTTTCTTCGATTCCGTCGATTACTTTTACGCGGAAACCGGTTTTTACCATGATGCGGTCAAGAACTGAATCCTGATTTTTTGCTTCCCTGAAGGCTGATGTCGCGACTACCGTAGTTTGTGCCGCCGTGATTCCCCAGCCGGCGAGCTGCTCTTTGAATTTATTGAGTATCGACAGGCATTGGAGGAGGGTGTCGCGGCTTATGATCCCCTGCGTGAAAACGTCGCGGCCGAGAGATATCGGAAGATCTGAGCGGTCGAGGATGTTCCTTGTTCCATTTTCTGTAATCTCAGCAACCAAAAGTCGTATTCCGGTTGACCCGATTTCTATTGCAGCTAAAAGCACTTTTTTTCTCTCCAAAAAAAAGGGGGCATGTGCCCCGTCGCGTTTTCAGAGTTACCTCGAAAAACAGAAGTCTTCCGAGGTTTCCTTAAAGTTTATCAATAAGCATAGAGCATTTTCCGGAAGGAATAGGAAGAGTTTTCTTTTTCTGATCCAGAATGTTGATTGTGAAATAGTAGAGTTTCTCACTTTCCATCTGGATTTCCCATCCGCGGGTACTCTTGTTGCTGAGTATTGTGATGAGGTTTCGTTTGAGAGAAAGCTTTTCGATGCCCATAATTTCGAGGTTTGGAATGATCCAGTCTACGGTCTTGCGAGGCAAGCTGATTGAAAGTCCGATTACGTTTTCAATCATCAATGCAATCGTTGAAAGTCCGATCGTGAGCATGTAGTGTTTTTTAGGGAAATCCGGGTTCGAAGCCATTGATGCTTTTCCTTCGCTGCACGGTTTGTAGGCTTCGTAGAGGTCGCCCTTTGATCCGTCTGCCGGCTGCAATGCTTCGAGCACGAAATACAGATGGCGGATTGCGCATTCGCGAGCCAGATCATATCTCTGGTATTTTTCGAGTCCCTTTATGACAATAAAGTTGAGGGCAGGGAATACGGATCCATTGTAGCCTTCGCCGTCCTTGCTGAATTCCGGAGAATCCGCGCTGATTGTCGGGAACGGATGATCTGTGCCGAAAGTCTCTGGATTGGAGAGGTGTGCGATGAGAGCATCAGCTTTGTCGGCGTTAGGAATTTCTGCGAGCAAAGGCCAGAATCCTGCTATAGTCTTTTGCGGAAGCTTGCTTTCGTCTGAATCGAGGTCGTGATAGAAACCTGTCTCTGAATCCCACATCATCGAGTTGATTCGTGTCTTGAGGCTGAAATACATCCTCTTGTACTGGAAGCTCAGCTCCTTGTCGTTGAGAATGTCCCCGAGGGAGCTCATGTTTAGCGCATTGATGGCAACAGCCGTATTGAAATCTACAGGATAGTATGCGTCTTTTCGAGGTGAATTTTCCATTGTGCATGCCGATGCCGGAGCTGCATAAAGACCGTTCGGCTGCTTAAATTTTGCATCGAGCCAGTTCATGTAGTTCTGGAGGATAGGCATTACGTCTTTTACGCGGCGTTTGTTTGCTGATTTGTGGTAGAGATTGAATTCTGCCCATGCAAAAAGTGGCAGACCAACTCCTTCTGGATTTGAAGAGCTTACAATCGGTGCGTTTGATGCGAGGTCATATTTCCAACGGATAGCTCCGTTTTCTTCCTGACGGTCGTAAAAATAGTCCAGATTTTTTTCTGCGGTGTAATTCTTGTTTGAGTAGACCAAAAAGAATGAAGAAAAAATTGATTCCGCCTGATCAATTACCAATTGAAATTCATTCGGGTACACAAAATACCCATCAGGCGAGACTTCTTTTTTAGACGGGTCAACCCATGAAGAGGCAAGCCAATTCCAAGTTTTGTCGTAAATATCTACAAAATCCTGATCGTAGAAATGAATTTTGGGAAAATCTTTCTTGTTCACAAAAACTCCGGCGCTTATATTAAGTGCAAAAATCCGGCAAAGGAAAACAATGCCGAATTATAGAATATTACTCAGTATATCACAAAAAATCAAATATGGGTATAAGTTTAAAAAATTTTATCTGTTGTCGCTCTAAAATCAAAACAATACGGGAAGCATTTCAAAAGTCCAGACGGACTTTTGACACTTGCTCGCGGTTCTTGAAAACTCTTATCGGTATGTGAGCCTGATGATTTCCGTTTCCGATTTCTGCCTTGATTTGAGGAACAGAGTCTTTTCTGACTCGCGGTAGATGAATCCTGAAGAATTGTATGTTTCAAAGCGCGGATCCGAGTGGAACGACAGTCCGTAAATTTCTATCTCAGAGAATGGATCAACATTGCAGATTGTTATGTAGTGTGATTCTCCCTTGTTGAATTTGACCGAAATTGTGGCTACGCCGTTCTGCATTGAGTAAGTGAAGTTTGTGGCACAAGTCCATGTCCATGTTGTTTTTGAATCCGAGCGGTGGAGAACTGTGTAATGAGGATAGTTCGGATTTGAGACGAGGATAGGATATGCATCACCAACTGAAGCGTAGTCGAACGGAATTCCTGCCAGGATAGAGTTGACCAAAGCGTAGCCTGCGGTTCTGTGTGATTCCGAGTCGTTGAAGTTTCCCCACCTGATAAGAGACATTCCGGCTTCGAGCGCGAGGATGTTTGATACCGGGGTATCGCGGTCATTGAGCAGGAGCGCAGAATCTGAGAGTGAGCAGCTCGCTTCGATTACCGAGAGGCATGCCTGTGCTGATGAGTGAAGTCGTTCCGCAAGGCTGGAATGCAGTTCCTCGAGCCTGATATAGGTTGAAAGAATTCCGACAGCCTGAGAAAGAGTGACTTTGTTATCGCTGATGTATGAATCCGGGATGGCGAGCAGTTTTTTTACAGTTTCGTTCGCCGGGAGAATATTGAGATAATCAGCAAGGTTTGAAACGGTGAATGCGTTGAGAGAATTTGAGGAAACTGAATTTGAAATCAGCTCAGCCATGTTTGCGTTGTACATTGTCAGGGTCGGGTACATGGCTTCGAGCGTGTTGAAGTAAGGAGCGGAGAGATAAGTGCGTTTGTTTCCTTTTTTGAAGGATTCTGGAACGGTCTCCACGGCTTTTGCGAAATTTCCGCGTGATGCAAGCTCCGCGACGTATGCGATTATGCTGTTCTCCGTCACGTTCTGTGAATTCTGGATTGCGTTTTCGACGAGGGTGATCGTGTTGTCCCGGAATGTCTTTATATTTGAGTCAAATGTCGATTTCTGTGCGATTATCATGTTCTGGTCGAGCGAGGCAAATGTGAACAGGACTGTCGGATCGTAGATTGCGTAAACAGCCTGCGGATTTCTGCTGGACAAAAGAATTGACTCGTCTGTGATTTTCGGGCCGGTGAACGCATAGGCGAGATTCTTTGAGTTGAGCATGATTCTGGAATTTGTTTTTTCCGTGACAGAGAAGCCTGAAGACGGCTGGTAGTTGAGAATTACCGATTCCGCATTTTCCGGGATGCGAGCCTGAATTGAAAGCGATGCGGAAGATGATGTGTCGCTGATCGTGAATATCAGGGAAACATCATTTGAAAAATTGAATGCGTATGAAAGCGGCGTGATCTGGTCGTAAGAAATAAATTCGAGGGGCTGAGGCTCGGCTTTTCCAAAAACTGAAAGATATGCGGGGTGCAGCTCGTCTGATGAAAACGAGATTCCCTTGAAATTTATCTGAATGGAATTCTTCAGGTGCGTTGTGCCGTCTTCGTCCTGAGTCTGGGCGAGCGAGAATGAGAGAAGCCCAGAACTGCGAGATATGACAGATTCGTTCTTAAACTGAAGGACAAAAATTCCGATAATGACAACAGAATAGAGTATTATGAGGCTAACAGCTTTTCTAAATGGATGTGGGTTAAACATTTCTATAGTTTATCAAACCATGGCGAAAGTTGAAAGTGGAGCGTTTTTTTTATACACTATGAAACCTCTGAAAAGTTCTGTTTTTTAGAGGTAGGGAAACTTCGGAAAACTTAGGCTTTTCGGAATGCCCGTAACTTCAGTAAGGAAATTTTTTACATGATTCGAAATCTTAAATCAATGAAAGTGATGGCCGCATTGGTAATCGTGCTTGCATTTTGTTCAGCACATCTTTTTTGCGCCGCTTCAAAATCTTCACCGGAAGTTTTGTTTGTCGAAAATCTGAGGCAAGTTCTTTCAAAAGGTTCTATAGAAGATGCGCTTGCTCTTTATGAGAAAATGCCTTCCGGTCTGGAAAATGACACGGGGTTGCTGGCGCTAAAGGCTTCCCTCCTGCTCTCGAGTGGCAAGGATTCCGAGGCAGAAAAAATTGCGGTGGATTTGCTCGCGAAAAATCCTAAAGATATAGATGTTCTCTCCCTGAATGCGATGGTCGCAAAGAAAAAGGGAAATTCGAACAAGCAGACTCAGTACCTTAAGCAAATTCTTGCCATTGAGCCGGACAACGCGGAAGCAAATGTAGAGCTTGGAAGCATCATGTCCCTTGGCCGAAGATACCGGGATGCGCGTGATTATTACAAGAAAGCTCTCTCTAAGGAACCTGACAATCTTGAGGCTCTGTTTGGGCATGGAAAAATGTCTTACTATCTCGAAAAGGATGACGATTCAAAAGAAAGTTTTAATCATCTGCTCGAGCTGGATCCGGAAAATCCGCAGGCTCTTTCTTACCTTGCGAAGTTTGAGGCCGAAAAACATCATTACAAAACGGCAATCGATTACCTGAACCGCGCCCTCAAGCGTGATCCTGACAACAACGAGCTTTATTTCGACTTGGGGTCTTACAGCCGCTTCCTCGGAAAATATTCTGACGCTGAAAAATACTGGAAAAAAGCGACGGAGCTTGCGCCGGACTATTTCTTGGGTTATGTCTATCTTGCCGGTCTTTATGATGAAAAAAACAATTTCGATAAGGCGTATGAGTATTACAAGAAGGTCGTAGAAAAAAATCCTGGCTACTACTATGCCTATGAGTCTCTCGGAACGTTTGCATGGAAAAACGGCAACTGGTCGGAGGCCCGCGAGTATTTTTTGAAAGCTCGTGCCGCGAACAACGGAGCTAACAACAGCCTTTATTACGGTATGCC
>CAMVSS010000039.1 GCA_947170195.1 uncultured Treponema sp.
AGACTTCACAAATTTCAGGATTGTCTTTAATTGAACAGTCAGAAAGTTTCTCCGGCTTTTGGAACGAACCGGAAACAGTCTTTTTTCGAGTTGCTTCTTTTGCCTTTCGTGCTGCAATTCGAGCTGAAGCCTCGCCAATAGCTTTTTCGAGGACTTTTTCAAGAACCTGAGGATTCAACTCAAAGAAAATAGTGAGTTTTTCCTTTACGAGAGCATCGACAATAGTTCTTACTTCTGTATTTCCAAGTTTGTCTTTTGTCTGACCTACGAATTCCGGCTCCGGAACTTTCATTGAAAGAACCGCTACCAGACCAGAGCGGACATCATCACCTGTGATAGATTCATCCTTGTCGAGCTTTTTCTTGAGTTTTTCGTTCGAATCAAATGCTTTTTTGAGAACGAAAAGCAAAGCCGACTTAAATCCGTCGAGATGAGTTCCACCGTCACGAGTATTAATATCGTTTACGTAAGTGTGAATATTTTCTGAATAAGTATCGTTGTACTGGAACGCAAGTTCAGTGATGACATTATCCTTTTCGCCCGTAATAAAAATCGGTTCCTCAGGATAATAAAATTTGCTCTTTACTTTTTGATTAAGCTCAGTTACGTAGTGAACGATTCCGCCCTCATATTTGAGAACTTCTTCCTTCGGATTTTCAAGACGCTCATCACGGAAAGTGATTACGATTCCGCTGTTGAGGAATGCGAGTTCCTTAAGACGCTGAATCAAAACATCATAATCATAAGTAGTTGTTTCGGTAAAAATTGTTTTGTCTGCTTTCCAGCGGATTGTAGTTCCGTGCTCATCTGTATCGCCGATTTCTTCGACCTTTGTTTTTGGAATTCCGCGCTCATATTTCTGACGATATATATGACCGTCGCGTTTGATAGTCGCCTCAAGCCAATCAGAAAGTGCATTTACACAGGAAACACCTACACCGTGCAAACCACCTGAAACTTTATAGGCATTTTTATCGAATTTTCCACCCGCATGAAGTCTGGTCAAAACAAGCTCAAGGGCACTGATTTTTTCCGTAGGGTGCATTGCAACCGGAATTCCACGTCCATTGTCTTCTACACGAACAATATCATCTTTTTCGAGAGCAACAAGAATCTTGTCACAATAGCCCGCCATAGCTTCATCAATACAGTTGTCAACTGTTTCATAGACAAGATGATGAAGACCTTTCGGACCTGTAGAGCCGATGTACATACCCGGTCGTTTTCGAACAGCTTCAAGCCCTTTTAAAACTTGAATACTACCAGCATCATATGAAGCAGCCATTTTTTAATTCCTTTTGCTATAATATTTTATGATTTTGTATAAAAGACGTGAAAAGACTTTTAGAGCGTTCCAAATTATAGTTTTATTGCCGAAAAAAGTAAAGTTGTACTATAATGCACCCATGTCTGAACAGAATTATAAAGATTTTTTTGAAGAAGCAATGAACCAAATCCAGCAGGAATATATTTCTGCCGGAATGGAAAATGATTTCAAACTCTATTTCAATTTTGAATATGTTGAAGATACCATCTCCGAGATAACCGTTTCCGTCGCATCGGAATTCATGTGGAACCGAATGGTCTCAAAAGGAAATGTCGATAAAGTTCAGAAAAAAATAAACGAACTCACAGGACAAAATATAAAGATTGTCCATGTCATAAACTCAAAGCCAGCTGCATCAACGACTTTTTCAGCTGAACCAATACAAAAATCAAACCTTGTATCTGAAACTTCTCAGAAAAAAGAATTTTCTGCAGTAAAAAAAGAGGAATCATCTGAAAACAAGCATCCTCAGCTCAACGAGGAATTCACTTTCGATACGTTCATTCCGGGCGATAACAGCCAGTACGCTTATTCAGCATGTATCGCAGCCGCAAAAGCACCTGGAAGTCAGAATTACAACCCTATTCTTTTGCACGGATCATCAGGATTGGGAAAAACTCACCTCATGGTTTCTGTCGGAAATTACATTTATTCTCATAACAATTCTGTAAAGCTCAGTTTTATAACAGCAGAATCATTGATGAACGAATTTACAACAGCGATCAGGGAACATACCGTAGATAAATTCCAAAAAAAATATCGAAAACTTGATGTTCTTCTCTTGGATGATATTCAGTTTCTTGAAAAAAGTGAAAAATTGCAGGAAGAAATATTCTACATTTTTGATGATATCTACAACCGCAAGGGACAGATTATATTCACTTGTGACCGCCCAATATCTGAAATCAAGGGAATTGCCGACAGACTTCGAACTCGGTTTATCAGAGGACTAAATATAGATCTGAAAGCACCTGATTATGAAACAAGAATTGCCATCATCGACAAAAAACTTGAAATTCAGGGAAAATCAATCAGTCAGGATGTAAAAGAATTCATCGCAAAGAATTTCCAGGCAAGTGTCAGGGAACTTGAGGGAGCTTTATCAAAAGGAATTTCTTATGCGGAACTGATGCACAAAGAACTTACCCTGGACATAATGAAAGAACTTGTAAGCGACTCTATAAATGCACAGTCATCTGGAATCGTGAATATAGACGTAATTCAGAAAGTTGTGTGCGACTACTACAATGTTTCCATAGCTGAATTAAAAAGCTCAAAAAGAGAAAAGAGGATTGCTTTCACCAGACACATCGCAATTCATCTTGCGAGAAAGCTTACAGAATATTCTCTGGATGAGATCGGCAAGGAATTTGGTGGAAGAGACCATACTACAATCATGAATTCCTTGAATAAAATTGAGAACACACTCAAGACAGATTCTTCTCTTGCGGACACTATAAAAATTCTTGAAAAGCAAATAAAGGAAAATTAAATAAAGACAATAAAGTGAAAAATATGTTAAAATCTAGTTGATAATCAGTTGAAAACTTTTTAAAAAGTGAATTTGTGAATTTCTTGTGAATTCAAATTCAGAAGTTTTCAAGAATTTAATTCTTTTCTAAATAAGGATTTAACTGAGTTATTAACAAATTCACATTACTTATTATTATTACTACTAAATTTTTTAAAATTTAAATTTAGATAAGAAATGTGAAAAACTTTAAAAAACGTATACATTTTAGACAATCATATCTAAAAAGGAGTTCTTAATGAAATTCAGATTTGATAGAAATGCAATGATCAGCGAAATTTCAATTGCACAGGAAATTATTTCAACAAAGAATGCGTTATCAGTTCTTTCAAATGTTCTTTTTATAGCTGAAAATAATACCCTGACAATCAAAGCTACGGACATAAAAGTCAATTTTCAGACAAAGATTCCTGTAGATATTGAAGAAGAAGGATCAACAACAATTCTTTGTGATAAATTCATGGGAATTCTGAATTCTCTTCCTGAGGGAGAGATTGAATTCAGTCTCCAGGAACGCGACAATCTTGTCGTGGCCCTCATCAAGCACTCAACTATCAACAGAAAATACAATCTTAACTGCATGTCAAAGGACAAATTCCCGGAAATTGCCGTTGCAGAAAAAGTTTCATTCTTTGAGGTTCCTTCAAAGGAATTCAAGCAGATGATTTCCCAGACTACATTTGCTGTCAGCGAGGACGAAACACGATATTTCTTGAACGGCGTATTCTTCGAGAAAAAAGATGATAAGCTTATCCTTGTTGCAACTGATGGACGTCGCCTTGCCTATGCAGAAAAGAGTCTTCTTGCCGGCGTAATTGATTTTCCGTCGGCAATTGTTCATCCGAAAGTTCTCAACATCGTCGCAAAACATGCTTCTGATGAAGGAATGATAAATGTTGCAATCGTGGACAAAATGATTTTCTTCAATTTCAGAAACTATGAATTCTCAGCTACTTTGATTGATGGTCAGTTCCCTAACTATACGAAAGTCATTCCGACGAGCCAGGCGAGCAAGTTTACTGTTCTCAAATCTGAATTCGTCGATGCTCTTAAATCAATCTCAATCATGCTCGACAAAACAGGTCGAATTTCCCTCAACTTGGAGCCTGGAAAACTCATAATAAACGCAAAATCCCTTGATTGGGGTGATGCAAAATCTGAGATTCCTTGTGAGTATGCCGGTGAGCCGATTTCATATGCAATGAATTATCGCCATATCGACAGTCCACTCAAAGTTATGGACAGCGAGAGAATCACTTTTGAGTTTACTGAAGTCCTTAAACCTGTTACTCTCCGTCCTGAGCCGGCATCTGATTATTTCAACATCGTCATGCCGATGAGCATTGAGTAAATTTGCTAATAAAATCACAAAATCCATTCGTGGGTTTTGTGATTAAGTGAATATACATGTTTTTCTGGATTCGCTTAAGTTTAAGATCTCTTTTTTCTCATATCAGGTGGGATATTTTTTGAAGGTTTAAAATTGCCCGTACTTTCTGTTTCCTATGTAAATTATAGAAATCTCGAAAACAAAACCATAGACCTTCTCTCAAAGGAGGTTTTTTTTGTTGGCGAAAATGGGCAGGGAAAAAGCAATCTTCTTGAATCAATTTATTTTTCTGCTTACGGAAATTCATTCAGAACTCGTTCGGATGCGGAAATAATCAGAAACGGTGAGAAAAACTTCAGTTTGAAGACTTTGTATCGCGAAGACAGCGGAACGACAAACAGCATCTTTATTTCGTACGACCAGAACAAAAAAAAAATCGAGAAAAACGGCAAGTCGATAAAAGACAGAAAAGAGCTCATCAATACAATGCCGTGCGTTCTTTTTTGCCATGATGACCTTGATTTTGCGGCGGGCGAACCTGAAAAAAAGCGTTTTTTTATAGACCAGTGCCTTTCCATGTACGACGTGATGTATATAGACATCAACAGACGCTACAAAAAAATCCTCAAGACGAGAAATCTTGCCCTGAAGGAAGGTTCGTATGACATGCTCGACATTTATGACATGCAGCTCGCTCAGAACGGAATAGAAATTCAGAGAAAAAGAAATAATACGATTTTTAAATTCAACCAGATTTTTGGTAAGCTTTATCAGGACATAACCGGCATTGACGGAGTGAGCATAAAATACAAACCGAGCTGGACTGTTAAAAATGAAGAAATCCCGGATTTAAATGAAGCTCTTTCCCTGATGCAGCAAAAAAGAGAAATGGATAAAATAATAAAGACTACGATGAGCGGTCCACACAGGGACAGAATCGTATTCGTACGGAACGGAACTAATTTTGTACCGACGGCATCCACTGGTCAGAGACGACTTCTTGCCATATTGCTCAGAGTTGCCCAGTCCATTTATTACAGTCAGCTTACAGAAAAAAAACCTGTTCTTCTGATGGATGATGTTCTTCTGGAGCTTGACCCGGACAAAAGACAGAGCGTGACGACATTGCTTCCTGAATACGACCAGCTTTTCTGTACTTTTTTGCCTGGTGAGCCGTACGAGCGTTATAAAAAAAGTGGTACAAAAATTTACAAGATTAAAAACGGAGTGTGGAATGTATTATGAATGATGATAACATAACGAAAGCATCAGCAATGATAGATTTTGCCTACTCCAATATCGAGCAAAGAAGATTTGAGGAAAGCAACAAGACGTTGAAATATTGGCGAATCACGCTTGAATCAATAAAGTCGAATGCAAAAAACGGACAGAATCTCGGAAAAAATTTGGTGAGCCATTCGCGGATAGTAGATTTGAAAAACGGAATTTTGCTCGTAGAAGCAGATCACCCTGCCTGGATTCAGACTTTAAAAATCTATCAGAAATATATTCTTAACGGATTGAGGCGTAATATACCTGAATTGAAAATCGAAAGCATGGTTTTCAGAATTCGCGGGTCGAATGTCCAGATTCATTCCGATGACAGTGAAAGACTTACGCAGCAAGAAAATGAAAAACTTCGGACTAAACTAGAAGAAGAGCAAAAAATCATTGAAAAATTTGATAATTCTTCCAAGAGTGCCGATAGTAATACGTCAACCAAGCCATTACCTGAAGAATTGCAGAAAATTTTCGACAGATTAAAAAATGATATGTTGACGGATAACAAATAAATTTGATATATTCAACTCTACCTAAATTAGGAATAAAATTTTTAGAAACTTTTTAAGTTTCTTATAATAATAAGGAGACATGTTCATTATGCTTAGAACATATCAACCAAGTAAAGTTAAACGAAATAGAAAATTTGGATTCCGCGCTCGCATGGCTACTCGTGGCGGACGTATGGTTCTTGCTCGCCGACGCGCAAAGGGTCGCAAGAAGTTGTCTGTTTGTGATGAACACAAAAAGTACTAATTTCTAGCAACATTCAAAGAGAAGGCAGATTTGAAAAAATCTCTCATTAATGACACAGGGTGTTTTAAACGTGTTGAACATATAAAACGCCCTGCTGATTTTAAAAATCTGTTTAAAAACGGGAAAAAGGTCAGCATGTTGGGTGCAAAAATTTATTTTTTATCCAACAACCTCCCCTATAACCGAATAGGATTTCCTCTTCCGCGGGGGTTTGGTAATGCTGTCCAAAGAAATCGTGCAAAGCGATTTAGCCGTGAAACTTATCGTAATCTAAAAATACACCTGAACACCGGATTCGATATTCTATTTTTATTATATCCTCCATCCGAGAAAGACTCGTTCAGCACGCGGTGTGTTCAAATTCGTACATTGTTTGAAAAAGCCGGATTGATAAAGAAGTGAAATATTTTCTTTTAAAAGTCCAAAAAAAAATCGTTGATTTTTTTTGTTTTTTAATAAGATTTTATCAGAAATTTATTTCTCCAATGAAGCCAGCGTGTTGCAGATTTTACCCAACTTGTTCTGAATATGCCCTGATTTCGTTTAAGAAATATGGATCTATAAAAGGATTTTATCTCTCTTCCAAGCGCATTTTAAAATGCAATCCGTTTTTTTCTGGCGGCTATGATCCTGTTCCTTAATTAAAATAGGGAGTAAAAAATGGAAAAAAATACCATTTGGGCTATTTCACTTTCTACAGTAGTCCTTGTAGGCTTTTTTGCGATTCAGATGATTTTCTTTCCTCAGCAGAATGTTTCCCCAGAAAATATTTCTGATGCGGATGCAGTTTCTACTGTTGAGGAAAATTCAAATTCTTCTGATTCAATTTCAGAAAAATCATCAAGTATTACATCCGCAGTTGATGTAGATGATGACTCTGAGCCAGAGGAAGAAAAAATCTTCACAATTACAACAGAAAAAGTAAAAGTCACCTTTACGAATCGTGGAGGTGACATCATCAGCTATGAGTTGATCGAAAAAGACGAGAACGGAAATCTCAAGAACCTTGACCGTGACACTGGAAAAGGAATTGAGATGGTTACGAACCTTTCTCCGAACTCAAACAGGGCTTTTTCTTTGGCTCTCGGAACAGCTGATAAAGCAATCCTGAACGACATTTTCAAAGTATATGAAGACAAGGAAAACAACAGAATTTCTTTTGCGAAGACTTACAAAGTAAATGATTCTGAATTTGTTCTTGTAAAGACTTACACTTTCAAACCGAACGATTATGTTTTTGAGCTCGATGTTACAATTGATGGAAAAGATTCATTCACCGGCTTGAACATCGATAGCGCAGCTTATTCATTGAGGACATCTCCTCAGATCGGTCCTAATTTCAATCCTAAGATGAACCGCTACGAAACTCGTCAGTTCATTTCTTTCAACGGCGAAAAAATCAAGAAAATTGTACTTGGATCAAATCAGGTTAAGACTCTTGAGAAACCGTGGAATTGGGCAGCTCTTGCCGGAAAATATTTCGAAATCATCGTAAAACCGGTACGACCTGAGACAATGAGCGATTTAATCACTTATTCTTCAAAAATCGAAGTAAATGAAAAGACAAACGCTCAGCTTAAATTCTCACGAAAACCGATTGCAGGAACAAAAGAAGTTTCTGATAAATATTTTGTTTACATCGGTCCTCGCAACGAAAAAGAGCTTAAAAAATACTCTCTCGCTGAGAACAACGAATGGTCTCTTGAGGACACTCACTTTAACGAAAGTATGCAGACCTCAGGATTTTTGAGTTGGCTTGAGTTCGTTCTTAAATTCCTCCTCGAAAACATCAACAAAATCGTAAATAACTGGGGTGTTTCGATCATCATCCTTACGGTATTGCTCAAGATTTGTCTCTTCCCTCTGACAAAAAAGAGTTTGGAAGGAACTCAGAAAATGCAGAAATTCCAGCCAAAAATGCAGGAACTTCAGGCTAAATATAAAGATAATCCGGCAAAACTCCAGCAGGAGACTGCAAAGATGTACAAGGAAGTCGGCTACAATCCTATGAGCGGATGTCTTCCGATGCTTTTCCAGTTCATCATCTTGTGGTCTATGTACAACCTTTTCAATAATTACTTTGAGTTCCGTGGAGCTTCGTTCATTCCAGGTTGGATCGACGATCTTTCTACTGGTGATCATATCGGAAAGGTTTTTGAGCATGGTCTTCCTATACTCGGTTGGAATCAGATTCGCATTCTTCCGGTGATTTATGTTATTTCTCAGCTCCTCTTCGGTAAAATTACTCAGAACGGAGGAACTGCAGTTGGCCAGAATCAGAGCCAGATGAAGATGATGATGTACGGTATGCCAATCTTCTTCTTCTTCCTGTTCTATAATGCTCCGTCTGGACTGCTTTTGTATTGGACAGTCAGCAACGTGTTCCAGCTCGGACAGCAGATAGTAATGAATAAATTTATGAAAAAATAACAAACGATAGTTAGGAGATATACAGATGGTTTATGAATTTGAAGGAAAAAACGAGAAAGATGCTATTGAAAAGGCTACAATTGAGCTTGGTCTTGAAAGCGATCAGTTCGATGTAGAAATTATTGAAACCCAGAAAAAGACACTTTTCAAGAACGGATATGTAAAAATCAGAGTTCACACTGATGATGAAGTTTCTGGAGTTAAATATGATGAAGAAACTCCTTCAAAGCGTGTTATTGCAAATCCTGTTCCGCAGGATGAATTCGAGAAAAAGCTTATCGAATTTGTTTCATCAATGATTGAGAAAATGGGCTATAAAGCAGATGTCGAGATTTCTTTCCGTGAGGAGCGAAAGATCGGTCTTAAGCTTTCTTCAGAAAGCTCTTCTATACTGATTGGACGCAAAGGAAAGAACCTTGATGCAATGCAGCTTCTGGCAAACGTATATGCCGGTCACCTCGGTCATGAAGAAGTCCGCGTCATTCTTGATACGGAAAACTACCGTGTTCGAAGGGAAGAGAGCCTGGTTCACCTTGCTTACAACACCGCTGACAAGGTAAGAACTAACAGAACTTCGATTTTGCTTGAACCGATGAATCCTTTTGAGCGAAGACTTATCCACACTACCCTGAATGACTTTTCTGATATTGAGACGAAGAGCGAGGGCGAAGGTCTTTACAAACAGGTTCGCGTCATTTACAAGGGCAATTACTAATCTGTCTTTTGATTCCCGTATCTTTGGTACGGGATTTATTGTTTAATGAGCTATATGAAAGCAAAAATTTCTTGGATTGTTGTTTTATTCTCACTGATGGCTGCTACTGTTTTTGCAGCAGAAAAATCAGTAATACCGGAAGCGGTTCTCTCAGATCTTAAAGCTTCCGGAGTTGTAAAGCACACTTTCGTAAAGGAAGAGAAAGTTAATTTTTCATACACTCCTGATACAGAGTTCTCAAGGAAAGCTGTCAGGGCGTGGACTAACGAATGGAAGCCAAAATTTTCGAGCGAGACATTGTTTTACGTTCAGAAACAAACGTTAGTTAGTCAAAATAAGGACATCTCTTCAATTACGATAGAAAAAGCTTCCAGAATTCTCCGTTCAATTTCCAAAATGAAGGGAATGGAGTATTTCTCAAACGGTCATCAGCGTTGGGAAACTCTCTATCACAAGTCGTACCTTATCAAGTCCGATACAGACAAGACTCCTATTCCTGATAATCTTGACGGATCTGCGGACGGAAAAAGATTCTACTGTCTTCAGGAAGATAATTCACTTGGAAACTGCGTTTATCAGCTTGATTACGGTCAGTCGGAAAAGGAATTTGCTGTCTGCTTTACTAATATCGAACCTATAAAATATGGTCCGATAACTGTAGTTAGAACCGGTGACCTTAAGATGAATCTTGTCATCATTGATGAGGGAGATTATTTTTTGGTTTATATGGTTATCCAGTCCTGCTATCCTTATATTTCAATCTTGGAAAACAGGATGAACAAATCATTTAATAACCGTGTTGATGCGATTTATAAATGGTTCTGTGGAGAATTTTAACTGAAAATTAAATGGGGGAAAAAATTGAAAAAAAGTATTTTTGCAGCAATGCTATGCTGTTTTTTTATTTCATTTGGAGGATGTAATTCAATGGAAAAAGAATTGAGTGCAATTAAGGGCAAGGACGGCGTCTTTGCAATCATGGAAACGTCAAAAGGCTCTATCGTTCTTGAGCTTTTCTATGACAAGACACCGCTTACCGTAACAAACTTTGTTGGTCTTTCTGAAGGTACACTTGATGCTACAAAGGGAAAGCATTTTTATGACGGTCTGACATTCCATCGCGTTATCGCTGATTTTATGATCCAGGGTGGAGATCCTGAGGGCACCGGACGCGGCGGTCCTGGATATCGATTTGTTGATGAGTGTCGTGATGATCTGACTTTTGACAAACCAGGATATCTTGCAATGGCTAATGCTGGTCCGGGAACGAATGGAAGCCAGTTCTTTATCACACATGTTCCTACTGACTGGCTGAACGGAAAGCATACTATTTTCGGCAAGGTTGTAAACGAGGACAGCCAGAAAGTTGTAAATGCTGTTCAGCAGGGCGATAAAATCGTGAAAGTAACGATTGTTCGACAGGGAGCTGATGCAGAAAAATTCACAGCTACACAGGCTGATTTTGATCGCCGTGCCGCTGAAGCAAAGGTAAAGGCTGCCGAGGCTAAGAAAGCTGCTGCGGCTGCAAAAATCCGTGCTGTAGAGGCAAAATTTCCTGGATACTCAATCGATTCAAATGGAATCTATTATAAAACTACAAAAGAAGGTAGCGGAAGCAAGATCGGCGGAAAACGTAATGTTGCCGTTGAATACAAGGGTTATTTTGTGAACGGCCGTGTGTTTGACCAGTCAAAGGGTCGTGGCCCGCTTGAATTTACAACTGCCGGCGGACAGATGATTCCTGGTTTTGATATCATGGTTCAGGACATGAAGCTTGGAGAAAAGAGAACAATCGTTCTTCCTCCGGACATGGCATACGGTGAGAACGGAATTCCTGGAATCATTCCTGGCGGTGAATACCTTGCGTTCGACATTGAGCTGACAAAAGTAAAATAAAATCAGAACAGACTGATTAACAGACCCGTTCCGGCTGAAAAGTTGGAACGGGTTTTTTATTTATGAGGATCAGGTACCATGAGTATCGTATAAGAAAAAAGAATTCTAGCAATATCAGATTGATAGAGATTTTTTGAATGGCAATTGTTCTGATGACTGTGATAAGAATGGTTGCTACTATAGAGATACTCCAGAAGGTTTTAAAAGAAAAGTTTAATTTTTTTTGGAATTTTGATGATGAAGATTGCTGTTCGGACTCTTTGTTTTCCTGCATTTGAAAGAATACCAAAAAGGATAGAATCACATTAAGCGGATTGAAAACAATAAAACAAAAATTATAGAGAAAGATGCATTGATTTGAGAAAAAGAACTGATATAGAAAAAATATTCCTATTATTCCTGAAAAAAAGAAAATAAGAGAGTCAAATGTTTGCACTAAATAAAAAACTGACGAACGGTAGGTAATTTTATTAAACAGAACTAATGTCTGATAGAGGGCAAACGCCAATGCCAGAAATACTGTCGCTGAGAAAAGGATTAGGAAATGCATGTTTGTGAGGAAGATTCGCGGGAAAAATTCTGATTTTGAGGAAGAAAAAAGCGTCTTTTTAGAAATTAAAAACGAACGTTCGTTAGATATCTTGTCAGTGAAATATGCGTCCTGCAGAATGCTCTGGATATGTGTTTTTGAGTTATTTGTTTTTATATCGAAATCATAGGAATAGTCAGGCATCGCATTATTTAAATTTGAGACAAAAGCGTAAATGTAAGCGATTTCTTCTTCTGAAAAGTTTAAAAGACATTCGCTTATTGTTGCCAGATTTTTTTCTTTTTCGTTCAGAAAGTATTCGTAAAATGAAAATGACTTTATAAAAGCCTTTCTGTTTTTGATAAAGAATTTCAATGGAAACAGGGAATCGTCAAAATCTTTAAAAAATGAAAAATCAACAATGCTGTCGAAATGGTTTTCTTTGTCATAAAACCTGAGAGCGTATTTTGAAAAGCATTGTCTTGAGAAATTTTCATAATTGATTTCGACAATGGAGATTTTTGCTCTGCTGGAAAGTGTTTCGGGGAAGGTCGTTGAAAATGAAATTGTGCTAACCAAAAGAAAGTGAAGGACGGAGATCAATAAAAGCTTTTTATGCAGCACAAAATTTCTAAACATGTACATAATTATAAGAAAAAAATCTATTCAAATCTATCCGGTCTATTTCGAAAGCCAAAAAAATTTGATGATTTTTTTGAAGGAAAATTTTAAAAAATGAACGAGTGGTAGTTTTATTGAAGAATGTGAAGAAAACAAACGTTTGTTAATCAAAACTGTTACCAGATGAAAAAAAGCCTTATATTCTATAGAAATAAACTTATGTTAGTTAATCAAAATTGTTACGTACCTCTTGGAGAGACTAATAGACGATAGTTAGATTTTTCCACAATTTGTTGAGAATATGTGGAAAACTTTGACTAACGATAGTTATTTTTGTTTGAGTTTGGAAAAAACAGAAGTATTTTTTTATTAAGCTGATAAAAAAAATTGAATTTTAGGAATTTTTGGTATCTTTATTTTAAAAACGGGTTTATAATGGGAGCGGTTTATTTTAAAAAAAAGACTTTTATAAAGGAGGATTATAAAAGATGAAAAAAGTCCTTGTCTGCAAGGAAACGGATGAGCGCGAAACACGCGTTGCCCTTATTCCTGATGACGTTAAAAAACTTACTTCTATGGGCTTTGAGATTAAAGTTGTTGCTGGGGCTGGATTGAAAAGTGGTTTTAGCGATGATATGTACAAAACCGCAGGTGCTACAATCGTTGCGAAAGAGGCCGATGCTTACGACGATTCAGAAATTATCGTGCGTATCATGAAACCAACTTCTATCGATGGAATCAAAAAAGACACGCTCCACTTGAGCTATATGGATCCGTTCAACGAAAAAGAGCTTCTGAACAAATTTGCTGCTAATGGAATTCAGGCGGTTTCTCTGGAAATGATTCCGCGCTCTACCCTTGCTCAGAAAATGGACGTTCAGTCATCTCAGACTTCACTTGCTGGTTATGTTGCAGTTTTGAATGCGGCTGCCAAACTCCCAAAAATCCTTCCTATGATGGTTACTCCGGCTGGTACAATCAACCCGGCTCGCGTTTTCATCATTGGTGTTGGTGTTGCAGGTCTTCAGGCTATCGCTACTGCAAAACGACTCGGCGCACGTGTTGACGCATTCGATACTCGTCCGGTTGTTGAAGAGCAGGTTAAGTCTCTTGGTGCTTCATTTGTCAAAATTGACCTGGGTGAGATGGGACAGACTGCGCAGGGTTATGCAAAAGAGCTTACTCCTGAGCAGATTGCAAAGCAGAAGGAAGCTCAGGCTAAGGTCTGCGAAAAGGCAAATATCGTAATCACTACAGCTAAGGTCTTCGGACGCAAGGCTCCACGCCTCATCGAAAAGAACGTTCTTGACCGCATGA
>CAMVSS010000040.1 GCA_947170195.1 uncultured Treponema sp.
AAATTACATCCTTGTAATTTTTCTTCGTACGAGAATTTTCTTGCAAGTTGCGCAGGTAGCAAAAATTCTCTCTTTGTTTTTTACCCGCCTCCGTGCGGGCATATTCTTAAAAATTAATGATGGAATACCTGAAGAAAAATTACATCCTTGTAATTTTTCTTCGTACGAGAATTTTCTTGCAAGTTGCGCAGATAGCAAAAATTCTCCCTTTGCTTTTACCCGCCTCCGTGCGGGTGTTTGCTATTCACTAGTGATGGAAAAGTCTTATTCCGTTGAAGCACATAACCATGTTGTATTTGTCGGCTGTTTCGATGACCTGGTCGTCACGGACAGAACCGCCTGGCTGTGCTACTACTGTAACGCCGCTCTTTCTTGCGCGCTCGATGTTGTCACCGAACGGGAAGAATGCATCGCTTCCGACAGCGACGTTTGTGTTTTTATCGAGCCATGCGCGTTTTTCTTCGCGTGTGAATACTTCCGGCTTTACCTTGAAGATGTTCTGCCATTTGCCTTCTGCAAGAACGTCCTCGTATTCTTCACCGATGTAAACGTCGATTGCGTTGTCGCGGTCAGCGCGTTTGATTCCGTCAACAAACTGCAAGCCCAAAACTTTCGGGCTCTGGCGGAGCCACCAGTTGTCGGCTTTCTGACCTGCGAGTCTGGTACAGTGAACGCGGCTCTGCTGGCCTGCACCGATACCGATTGCCTGACCGTCCTTTACGTAGCAGACTGAGTTTGATTGGGTGTATTTGAGCGTGATGAGCGCGATGACGAGATTTCGCTTGTCGTCCTCGCTCAGAGACTTGTTCTTTGTTACGATGTTTGAAAGGCAGGACTCGTCGATTTTGAGGAAGTTGTGTCCCTGCTCGAACTTAACCCCGAAAACCTGCTTGACTTCTGTTGCAGGCGGAACGTAATTCGGATCAATCTGGATGACGCAGTAGTTTCCGTTTTTCTTTGCCTTGAGAATCTCAAGAGCCTTTGCGGAATATCCCGGGGCGATGATGCCGTCAGAAACTTCTTTTTTGATGAGGAGGGCGGTTGCTTCGTCGCATTCGTCGCTCAAAGAAATGAAATCGCCGAAAGAAGACATGCGGTCAGCACCTCGTGCGCGTGCGTATGCAGCAGCAAGCGGAGTAAGCTCAACGCCGTCGGTAAAGTAAATCGCCTTAAGCGTATCGGAGAGCGGAGTTCCTACGGCGGCTCCGGCAGGGCTTACGTGCTTGAAGCTAGTTGCGGCAGGCAGACCTGTTGCTTCCTTAAGCTCCTTTACGAGCTGCCAGCCGTTCAGGGCGTCCAGCAGGTTGATATATCCCGGTCGTCCGTTCAGCACAGTGATTGGAAGATCGCCTTCGTCTACGTAAACCTTTGCAGGCTTCTGGTTTGGATTACATCCGTATTTAAGTTCAAGTTCTTTCATATTATAAGCATACCGAAAACGGCTTCGGAGTTCAATTCAAAGGGAATGTAACTTTTTATCAGAACAGGTTGACCAAATCTGTTTTAAATGTTAGTTTTCGCTAATTTTAATAAATTAAAAGTTACTAAAGTTAGAGGTATAAAAGAATGAGGAAAATCGCCATTTACGGAAAAGGCGGAATTGGAAAATCAACAACGTGTTCCAATCTTTCGGCTGCATTAAGCAAGCTGGGCTACAAAGTCATGCAGGTAGGATGTGATCCGAAATCTGATTCAGTAAAAAATCTTAACGGAGGAAAGAAAATCCCGACCGTACTCGACATGCTCAGGAGCAGCAAAGCTGAAAATCTGACGCTTGATGATCTGGTTTACAAGGGATTTAACGGTGTGCTCTGCGTAGAAGCGGGCGGTCCGACTCCGGGAATCGGCTGTGCAGGACGGGGAATCATCACGGCATTTGAAAAACTTGAGGAGCTGAATGCATTTGAAGTCTATCGTCCGGACATCGTTATCTATGACGTTCTGGGAGATGTCGTCTGCGGAGGATTCGCAATGCCTATCAGAAACGGCTATGCGGAAGATGTTTTCATCGTTACTTCCGGAGAAATGATGGCTCTCTATGCGGCAAACAATATCGTGTCGGCAATCAAGAATTTCGGTCAGCGCGGCTATGCCCAGTATTCGGGTGTCATTTTGAATTCACGCAATGTAAAAGACGAAGTTGAAGTCGTTCAGAAAGCACTGGACGAAATCGGCGGCGAAATCATTCAGGTTGTGCCGCGCGACGGAATCGTACAGCAGGCAGAAAACCGCGGAATGACGGTCGTAGAAGCTTTCCCTGAGTCAGAGCAGGCTCAGGTCTACATGCGTCTTGCTGAAAAAGTTCTTGCGTCAAGCACTGACCGCGAAGTAGAAGAAGCTGTTGAGGAAGAAGAATTTGACGAGGAGTTTGCCTGATGTGCCCTTCATGCCCGTCTTTTGAAAAAACGCTTCACTACGTCTCACCGGCGCATGGAGGTTGGGGAGTTATCAGAGTAGCGGCGACAATGCCCGAAAGCTACATGCTTTTTGTCGCGCCGTTTGCCTGCGGCCGTCACGGAGCTTTGGGTGCAGTGCTGCATCATATTAAAGACCAGGTGAGCTATCTCTTTATAGATGAAAGCGACATCGTTTCGGGAAACTATGAACATCTGGTGCCTGACGCAGTTGAAGAACTTCTCGCCGCGATCGAGAAACGTCCGAAAGTGCTGATGATTTTCGTCTCGTGCCTTGATGATCTTTTGGGAACTGACCACGAAGCGCTTAACGCCCGTCTTTCAGAGAAGTTTACGGACATCCGCTTCGTCACATGCCATATGAATCCGTTCAAGATGGACACAAAAGTTCCTCCGATGGTGGGATTGCAGCGTTCGCTGTTCAGCATTCTGGAAAAATCAGACGTAAAGAAAAACCAGATCAATATGGTTGGAAACAATGCGTCGGTTTCCGAAGACTGCGAGCTTTTTTCGCTGATGAATCAGGCCGGCTGGAAAATAAATCACATCGGGAAAACGAAAACGCTCGAAGAATTCCTTGATTTCTCTTCGTCGAAGCTCAATCTGGTGCTTTCGCCGACGGCGGGGCTTTCAAGCAAAATCATGGAAAAGAATCTTGGAATTCCCTATCTTCCGGCGTTTCCGAACTACGACGTCGCAGAAATAGAAAAAATCTACCATGAGATAGAAAACAGACTCGGCATTTCGCTCGGAGATTTGTCTTCTTATAAAGAGCGGGCTGTAAAAGCGATTCAAAATGCGCAGTGCATAATCGGTGATTATCCGGTCATGATTGACTATCAGGCTGTGCGCCGCCCGTTCACGCTCGCAAACGTACTGCATGATGCAGGATTCAACGTGAAGCTCATCGCCGTAGATGCAGTTCCCGGCTTTGAAAAGGCTGCGTGTGAAAAAATCATGGAAAAGATTCCTGACCTCAAAATTATAGATGCGCTTCATCACGATTCTGCAAAATTTGAATTTGTGAACGAGGAATGTCTCTGCATCGGATTCAACGTCGGATATCTTACAAAATCGCGTCATGTCGTTGACCTCATGGAAGACGAAGCCTTGTACGGATTTTACGGAGTCGAAAAGCTGATGGAAATGCTCGTAACGGCATATCAGGGAGATCATTCGGCAGAAGAACTTATCATCAAGGCAGGTATCGTAGTATGAGTAAATTGTGCATTAATCTTCCTCCGTATGCTCCGGATTATTCAGGATGCGCTTCCGCACTTTTCGAACTTGGCGGAATGGTTGTTCTTCACGACGCTTCCGGCTGTACGGGAAACTATCTCGGATATGACGAGCCGCGCTGGATGGGTTCAGATTCATTCGTCTTCTGTTCGGGACTCCGACACATGGACGCAATTCTCGGAAACGATAACCTGCTGATTGACAGGATTGTTAAAGCCGCTGAAAGTCTCAAACCGAAATTCATCGCGCTTCTCGGAAGCCCGGTTCCAATGGTAATCGGAACGGATTATGAAGGAATCGCGCGTGAAGTTGAAAGCAAGACGGGAATTCCAAGCTTCGGCTTTGACACGAAAGGCCTTGCCTACTACGGAAGCGGCATTTCCAGAGCGGCAAACGCCCTCATAAAGCGCTTTGCAAAAAAGGGCGTAGTTCCTGAAGAAAAGCGGGATGGAATCAATATAATCGGCATGACTCCGCTGGATTTTGGAAACAAGCATGTCGAAAAAGACATCATCGCGCTGTTCGAAAATGCAGGAATCAAAGTGAACTGCTGTTTTTCGCTCGGCCATTCTCTTGAAGCAATCGAAAAATCATCTTCATCACGTCTGAACGTCGTAGTCTCACAGAGCGGAATCGAAACTGCACGCTTTATGAAGCAGAAATACGGCATACCGTTCATTACGGGAACGCCGGTAGGTGACGGAAAAATCATGCTGGACCGTGTAAAAGCCTTTTTGGAATCGGGAACGCTGGAAGACAGTACACCTGCTGAATCTGTACCGGGACGAAAAAAGATACTCATCGCCGGCGACCAGATTATTTCGCGCTCACTGTGCGAAAAAGCAGAAAAACGTCATCCACAAATTCAATTCGTTAGCGGAACGCTCTTTGATTTTTCTGAAGAAGAAGCTAAAGCCGGGGAAATCCGCATCAAGGACGAGACTGAATTCAGGGCGCTCGTAAACAGCGGTGAATTCTCAGGAGTGGTGGCAGATCCTCTCGCAGAACAGCTTTTTACGGCGGAAACAAAGCAAAAAATAAAATTCTTTCCGCTGGCGAATGTGGCCGTTTCGAGCAAAGTGTTCTGGAACGACTCGATCAACATCCTCGGAAGCGAGATGGACGATTTTATATCAAAACTGTGCATCTAAAAAAACAAATGAGCAAGTTTCAAAAGAAACAGACTTTTGAAACTTGCTCAAAATATAGCAAACAGTCAAAGGAGTCATATATGAAAAAAAGTATCAGCATGGTACTTCTGGCTTTTACAGCCTGTGCTTTCCTTGCCGGATGCAACAAAAAGTCGGGAGCATCTTCCGAAGCGGCTGCTTCTGTGGCAAAAGTCATCGTTGACCATACGGGAACACAGGTCACCATTCCGGCAAACGTCGAACGCGTCGTTATTTCTTCGCTTCTTCCGCTTCCGTCGGTCTACTGTCTTTACATGGGCGGACCGAAAAAGCTCGTGGGAATGCATCCAAGCTCAAAGGCCGCAGCAGTCAATTCATATCTTTCAACCTGCTATCCTGAGATCAAGGACATTGATTCGAATTTCGTAAAGGGAAGTACTGTCAGCGTAGAAGAACTTCTCGCTCTCAAGCCGGATTTGATTCTCTACAATGCAGGAAACCAGGAAGAAAGAGAGATTTTTAACAGCGTAGGCATTCCTGCGGTCGGCTTTTCTACGAACATCGCGGGATTCAACACGATCGAAACCTATGCCCAATGGATAAAGCTCCTGGGCGAAATTTTCGGTCAGACAAAACGCAGTGACGAAATCATCGAGTACGGACGCTCGGTAAACGAAATGGTAAAGAGCCGGACAGCATCACTCAGCGAAAATGAAAAACCTGTCTGCCTTTTCCTCTATGCATGCGAAGCAAATTCAATCACAACATACGGCGGAAACATGTTCAATCAGTATTGGATTGAAACCTGCGGCGGAAAGAATGCATCGTTCGACTTGAAAGGATCGGCAAGCATAAACATGGAACAGATTTATCAGTGGAATCCGGACAAAATCTTCATTACGAATTTTACGCCTGCGCTCCCGGAAGATTTGTACACAAACGCAATCGGAACATACGACTGGAGTTCCATCAAGGCAATCCAGAACAAGGAAGTCTACAAAAATCCGCTTGGAATGTACCGATGGGCACCACCGTCATCAGACACGCCGCTTGCGCTCCAGTGGTTTGCAAAGCAGATTCAGCCGGAACTGTTCAGCGACATCGACATGGATGCGGAAATCAAATCTTACTTCAAGAAATTCTATGGCGTAGAGCTTACGGATGAAAATCTGAATGACATCTACCATCCTGCACGTGCCGCTTCAGGAAAATAACCGTGCAATGCCAATAACGTGGAGTTCAAATAAGGAAATAAAAATGAAAAAAATCACAAAAATCATATTTTCGTTTGCTGCGTCATTAATGCTTGTTACCGGATGCAGTAAGGTGACATCGGAAAAACAGTCTGCAACTTTCAGAACTATAGTTGATCACAACGGCCGTGAGGTAAAACTTCCTGCTCAGATAAACCGCATCGTCATTGGTTCAATTCTTCCGCTTCCGTCTGTGTATTGCATGTACATGGGCTCAACGGAAAAACTCGTCGGCATGCATCCGTCCTCAATGGCGGCGGCAAAAAATTCATATCTTGCGACGGTGTACCCGGAAGTTACCCAAATTGATTCTTCTTTTGTTCAGAACGGGACGATTAATGTTGAGGAATTGCTCAAGCTCAAGCCGGATGTCGTGTTTTATTCCGCGACTAATGATGATGAGCGTCAGATTTACGAAAATGCGGGAATCCCTGCCGTCGGATTTTCAACGATTCTATCAAACTACAATTCCGTCGAAACTTATGCGGATTGGATAAATCTTCTTGGTCAGATTTTTGGCGACACCGGACGTGCCGAGAAGATAATTGAGGAAGGACGGAACGTTCAGAATAAGATTCTTGCCCGTGTGAACAATCTTGATGATACCCAGAAACCTCGCGTTCTCATTCTTTTTAATTATGATGATGCGAACATGACAGCCGCTGGAAGCAATTTTTTCAGCGAATATTGGATTGGAACTGCCGGCGGTATCAATGTTGCGTCTGAATTCAAGGGGCAGGGCAAAATCAACATGGAGCAGGTATATCAGTGGAATCCTGACATTATTTTCATAACGAATTTCAGCCCGCGTCTTGCGGAAGATTTGCTCGAAAACAAAATCGAGGGTGCGGACTGGAGTCTTGTGAAGGCCGTTAAGGAAGGCAAAGTTTATAAATTCCCGCTCGGAATGTACCGATGGTTCCCTCCTGCAAGCGACACGCCGCTTGTTCTCCAGTGGCTCGCAACGAAAATTCAGCCGAAACTGTTCAGCGACATCGATATGGATAAGGAAATAACCGAATACTACAAAAAATATTACGGCGTTGATTTGTCGAAAAAGGATCTTGAGACAATCTACCATCCTGTACGTGCCGCTTCCGGAAAATAACAATGTTCATAGCGAATAAAAAACTGCAGATCACGTTTATTTTTTTCAGCTTTATCATTGTGCCGGTTGTTGCGCTCATCTGTCTCGGAATCGGACGCTACGCCTTAAGCCCGCTTCAAATCCTGAAAGTCTTCGGAGATTTGATTTCGGGCGCGGACGGCGACGTGATGGCTCAGACGGTCATTTTTAAAGTCCGGCTTCCGCGCATAATTCTCGCGGCCTTTATAGGAGCGGGGCTTGCATGCTCGGGTGCGGCGTTTCAGGGATTGTTTTCAAATCCTCTTGCGACGCCTGACACTCTGGGTGTTGCAAGCGGAGCGTCGTTCGGAGCTGTCTTTGCGATGCTCTTTCACGCAAATCTGATTGTCATTCAGTTTTCGGCACTCGCGTTCGGCCTTGCGGCATGTTTTATCACCTACAAGATGGGACAGGTACGGGGCAAGCAGTCGGTGATTATGATTGTTCTTTCGGGAATTGTCGTTTCGTCGCTGGTACAGGCAATGGTTTCGCTCGTAAAGTACCTTGCAGATCCTGAAGATCAGCTTCCTTCAATCACTTACTGGCTCATGGGAAGCATGGCAAGCGCAAACTACAAAAATCTTGTGCTCGGTCTTCCGTTCATCGTCTCCGGCATGATTTTTCTGTATTTCATCCGCTGGAGGATAAACATTCTCTCGCTCAACGAAGACGAAGCGAAGTCAATGGGAATAAATCTTCAGCTCATCCGACTGCTGATAATTCTCGCTTCTTCGCTGATTACTGCGTCCTGCGTTTCAATGTGCGGTTCGGTCGGCTGGATCGGTCTTCTCATTCCGCACATCTGCCGGATGCTTTTGGGAAGCAACAACAATACGGTTATTCCGCTGAGCGTTTCTCTCGGTGCAATTTTTATGGTCGTGATAGACACGTTCGCACGAAGCGCGTCTTCCGCTGAAATTCCGGTTTCGATAATCACGGCCGTAATCGGAGCGCCGGTTTTCATCATTCTGCTTAAAAAGACAGGAGGTGTCTGGTCATGAAATTTGAAGTAAGGAACGGCGTTTTTGCTTACGGAAAGAAGAAAATCATCGACGGCGTATCGTTTTCCGTGGAAGACGGAGAAATCCTGTGCGTTCTCGGCTCAAACGGCGTCGGAAAGACGACACTGCTCAAATGCATGATGGGCCTGAACAAATGGACGTCGGGCGGAACATTTATTGACGGAACACCGATTTCAGAAATTCCGAACAAGGAATTCTGGAAGAAAATCGCTTACGTTCCTCAGGCGAAGAATTCAGCCTTTTCGTTCACCGCACTCGACATGGTGACGATGGGGCGGAGCGCGCACCTTGGAATGTTCAGCCAGCCGTCAAAGGAAGATGAAGAACGCGCTCTTCAGGCGATGGAAGATGTCGGTGTTTTGTACCTCAAAGACAAACTCTGCACGCAGATGAGCGGAGGCGAATTGCAGATGGTGCTTATCGCCCGCGCGCTCACCGTAAATCCGCAGATGCTCGTACTCGATGAACCTGAGTCAAACCTTGATTTTAAGAATCAGCTTGTCATCCTCAATGTCATAAAGCGGCTTTCGGTGGAAAAACACATTTCAGCGATCGTGAACACGCATTTTCCGGCGCACGCAATGAAAATCTCCGACAAGGCATTGATTCTGAACAAAGATGACCGGACGTATTTCTACGGACGGGGCTGTGACGTAATCAACGAAGAAAACATGAAGAAAACGTTCAGCGTACAGGTTCACATCAATGAGTTTGACTTCCAGAACCGCCACTACCGGAGCGTCGAACCTCTGTATGTGGTGTAGATATGAAGATGATTACTTTTGCCGGTCCTCATGCCTCCGGGAAAACCTCCGCGATTCTTAAAGCGTGTGAGATCCTTTCCCGTGCTGAGAAAAAAACTGGCGTCATGAAATTGGATTGCATTTCTTCAGGCGATGATGAAATCTACCGTGCCAACGGGATAAGCGTGATGAAGTGCATTTCGGGAAACATGTGCCCGGATCATTTTTTTGCAAGCCACATCGGAGAGGTTTTTGAATGGGGACTGAGCGAAAAACTTGACGTGCTGATTACCGAAAGCGCGGGGCTGTGCGGAAGATGCGCTCCCCACATCCGTGACGTTCCGGCTGTCTGTGTGCTCGATTGCCTTTCGGGAATTACGGCGCCTTTTAAGGTCGGGCCAATGCTGTTCTTTGCGGATTATATCGCTGTCACCAAGGGTGATTTGGTTTCGCCTGCTGAACGGGAAGTCTTCTTAAGAAATATTCATTACGCCAACTCAAAGGCGAAAGTCAACTTCATAAACGGACTTTCGGGGCAGGGGGCTTCGCGCCTGACTTCTTTTTTGTCTGCATCGGACGAAATCCAGCAGGTGAAGGATAAATACTTGCGGTTTACCATGCCAGCCGCCAGCTGCAATTTCTGTGCGGGGCAAATGTGGGTCGGAAACAGCGGTCGCGGCGGAAGAATCAAGTGGGGCGGAGAAAAATGAACCTTCTTTCTCAGAAAATCGTTGATTTGTACGCTGAGTTTGCTGATATTAAAAATCTTTTCGATCAGATTGCAATTCCGGTTGCTTCGGCAGAAATGACGCTCGAAGAGGTGTTTGATTCGCTTGCCGACCAGTTTTTCCGTGACGCGGGTTTTACGAGGGAATCACTGCTTTCGGTAATGAACAACATCATCGCGGAAAGAAAAAAAGAACCGGCTGACTCTGATTTTGTCTTGTCCTCGCTGACGATTTTAGGAGGCTTTGACAAGGACGGAAAAAAAGAAGATTTCTCGTTAGATTTGCATCCCGGAGATTGTTATGCCGTTACCGGACTCACTGGCTCCGGAAAAACGCAATTTCTGGAAGACATTGAATACATATCGTTCGGGGATTCTCCTTCGAAAAGAAAAATCTTGATCAACGGAAAAACTCCGTCTGAAAAAGAGCGCGATGAACTCGAAAATCACCTCTGCGCCACACTCTCACAAAGCATGAATTTCGTGATGGAGCTTTCTGTCGAAGATTTTATTTCCCTGCACATTGACTGCCGAAAATCGTGGCTTTCTCCTTCCGGGAAAAAGTCGCTTGTAAGCGATGTCCTTGATTGTGCCAATACACTTGCTGGAGAGAAAATTTCGAGGGATACAGTTATAACTCAGCTTTCTGGCGGTCAGTCGCGTTCGCTTATGATTGCTGATATTGCCCTGGTTTCCGATTCTCCAGTTATCCTTATCGACGAGCCTGAAAATGCTGGAATCGACAAGGACAAAATCCTGCGGCTGCTTTCGTCAAAAGGAAAAATCGTTCTCGTTTCGACACATGATCCCGTGATCGCGCTTTCATGTAACAAACGCATACTTATAAAAAATGGCGGTCTTTTTTCCATATTAAAACGCACCGAGGAAGAAGAGAAACTGCTTGAAGAATTGCGTACGTTCGATTCAAAGCTAAAAGAAGTTAGAAATTGCATCAGGGAAGGAAATCATGTGCGCCCATAAAATTGATTTTTGGTCGGAATTGCCAAGCCCGTTAAAACGAAGTGTGAGGGATGCTTTTGTTTCCTGGTCAGAAAAAATATACAGGTCGCAGAAAACGGTTATAAGCTCATACTTTCCGTCTGCGATGGGCGGAGACATGTCAAAAAAAGATTATCTCGTTAACATGCCCATTGAAAATGCACCAGAAAATTATCTTGCGATGGGCTTCGGGGAATCGTCTTCTCCGTATTTTTTTGAAAAATTTATTGATAGTGGATTTTACTCGAAGAAAAAAATCATAGGGTGGTTTTCAGAAACGATGGTCGTTGACACGAAACGGCTGAAAGATAGGCCTGTTCCATCGTCGTACATGGATTTGGCGAAACCGTGCTACAAAGGTGAGGTATGCATAATCGGAACTCCGTTGATCCCGGATCCGCTGCTTCCGCTGTTCATAAAGAGGGAAGGTGGCATGGAAGCGTGCCGTTCCGTCATCGAAAACATTGCGGGATTCGGTGCACCGGTGAATGCAATCCGTCACATAGGAAAAACTTCAAATACGTTCGGGTCGATTTTTGTCATGCCCCTTTTGTTTGCCGAGGTCTGCAGGGAGATCCCTTCCGCCGTTGTAACAAGACCAAAGGAAGGATTTTTTGCCGAACCGTTCATTTTGTTTGCAAAAGACGGTGGAAAATTCGACCTGATTTATGATTTTTGTACGTCCCGTGAGTTCGAAAATGCATTTTCAGAAAAACAATTTCTCGTCTCAAATGCAAAAAATGACAGACTGATTTTTTCAGGTTGCTTCGAGACTTATTTTTCTGATCTTGAGGAAATTTATGACCTCTTGCGGAAAAAACTCTCTTAGAAGCCGATTCCCTTCAAATGACCGGAAAAACGTTTTTTTCGCTGATGATTACTTTTGCCGGTCCTCATGCCTCCGGGAAAAGGAAAAATCGTTCTCGTTTCAACACATGATCCCGTGAGTACGCCTCACGAAAGCAGGCGCGCTAGGTTCTGGGATTTATCGTTCCTAGTTTATTAGCTCTGATTGTTTCGTTCCAGCAGCCGGTGTTTGCAAGCCGAATTGCATATTTTTCGTCGGAATCACAGATTTTGAGGTACACATCGTAATTTGTATTTTCGAGGCTTGCAGGCAGAGTAACATTTGTGGTAAATGATGTCATTCCGCCTTTGAATGTTCCGGACGCGGATGCGCAGATTGTATTTTGATAGGTCGGCGATTCATTCTGCTTTGCGAAATAGAGTTTCAGAACCTTTGATCTGTGATATGGAAGCTCGGCGAACCCTTTGTTTTCAAGTGTAAAGTCAATTTTTAACTTGGAAGCTGATGGCTTTGAAAATTTTGATTCCGTGATGACATATCTGTAGCCCATGTAGTTCAGAATATATTTGAAAATGCTTTCTCCGTTGCAATAAGCCGGGCTGATACCGTCAAGTTCTTTCAAAACTGTATCTCTCCAGCCGATGTTGAGAAAAGAAAGATGCACATTTTTCAGCTGGGTAGCATTTCCAGTGATGCTATATTTGCCAATCAGTTCACCTCCATATGGAGTATGATTAGTGAAGGTCTCCAGAAAAGCAATTTCCTCGGTTCGATCGATTCTGAATGTTCCTTTGTCTCCCTCCGAGCCTAAATATCCGTCGTTATAAATGCCCAGTTTCCGGGTTTTTGTTGTCGGCGTATAAGCTGAAGGTACTTTTGCTCCGTCGAAAGTCAGATTGTCACAGCGTTTGAGATAGTTGTAGATAAAATTAGGCTGGCGAACGAGAAACGGAATTTCAGTTCCATTGAGCCCCGAAAGAAATTTTTCCATCAAGAGTACGATGTTGCCTTTTTCGATCGTAGTTTCATTTTTTGAGACATTCGGAGTAAGTGCGGGAGAAATTTCTTTGAGCTTGGCTATAAAATCCGCCTTGCTCATTGAACTTTCAGCAAAGGTCGTCGTGTGCATCTCTCCCCACGGACCGAGCATGCCACATTCAAGTGCGGTTATAACCCTAGTATGTTTTTTTAAAACGTTGCAAATATCTCCGGCATGATTAAGAATCGTAGAGAAATCATCAGGTTCAAAAACGGTTTTTCCAGATCCCTCAGTTACTCCGGCATATTTTTTATCGTACGCGAAACGGATTACACAGGTCTGCTCCGACTTTTCGAGGTTTGAGAGAAGCGTTTCAATCTGCGTTAAATTCAGGTGATCTTCATTCCTGCACTTGCTGATATCTATTTTCAGATGGATGAGGTCAAATGTCGCATTATTATTGTAGGTTGCATTTTTATCAAGATATTTTGCCTTCTTGATGGATGTTTTGTTTATGTTTCCGTTTGTCTCAAGGGTGATTGTCTCAGCACTGTAAAATCCCATGTCAGGATTATAAATTACTTCCTGTCTGACAGCTGGCGCAGATGCGTTGGCAGGCGGAAAAAACATGTTGTTGTCTGAGGTCGAAGTCGAGCAGGCGATTAATGAGCCTGATAACAACAAAACAGAACAAATTTTGATTTTGAGCATTCGAAGAGAATAGCGTATTTGCAGAAAAGATTATATGAAAAAAAACGACAATATTGGGAGACTGATTTAGCTCGAAAAAGATCGTGGTTGCTCGCAAAGGCAGAATCCCTGAAGGAATTCTGCCTTTGCTTTTACCATGCATCCCTGCACGGCATTGTTTACAGCGTCGGGTATTTCTTGAAGTATGCTTCGACTTCCTTGGCAACCACGCCGCTCAAAACAACGAGCGAAATACAGTTAGGGATTGCCATGAGGCCGTTCGTGATATCTGCAATCGTGAATACTGCGTTTACCGTGAAGTATGGTCCGATTGCGATTGCCGCGATGTAAATCAGGCGGTAGATGAAAACGAGTCTCATTCTGCCGTTCGTGATGTATTCGAGACATTTCTCTGAGTAATAGTCCCAGCCCAAAATCGTTGTGAATGCGAAGAATGCGAGACAGAGCATGAGCAAGAACTGAACTGAAACGCCGTCGCCGCCCAAGTCGAATGAAAGGGCAGCCGCTGTAAGCTGAACGCCTTTGAGACCTTCAGACTGGAATGACGGGTTACAGAGAGCGAT
>CAMVSS010000041.1 GCA_947170195.1 uncultured Treponema sp.
TGGTAGAGACACGGAAAACAAAAAGCTGGGAAGAGCTCACCTTCGCTGACAACTACATGTTTACTCGGGTGATGAGAAATCTCGATGAATGCAAGCACCTTCTTGAAATCCTGCTCAAAATCAAAATTACGGAAATAAGCATTCCTGAAACGGAGTCGAGCCTTGCTGCGAGCTACGAGGCGAAATCGATCCGCCTTGACGTGCGGACGAGCGACCCCGAGCACGAGTACGACATCGAGATGCAAACAACCAACGAGACTTCACTTCCACTTAGGGCGAGATATTACCAGAGCCTTATGGACATCGAGTCAACGCAAAGGGGAACGAAGTACAAGAACCTCAAGCAGAATGTCGTAATCTTTATATGCCTCGAAGACCCGTTCGCTTTGGGTGAGCCGGTTTACACTATAAAGAACGCATGCATGGAAAACTCCGACACCGACTATGATGACAAGATGGTAAAAGTGTTTTACAACTGCACGGCATGTGATAAAATAAAAGACGAAGAGACAAAAGCATTCCTGAAATACGTCGCGACGAAAACAACGACCACGGACTATACTTCGCGGCTGGAGAGGCTTGTCGAGGAGCTGAAAGTGACACCGCGAGAACAACTCTATTATAATAACTGGCTTGAGATTACAGACGAAATCCGTGAAGGAGCTTTCGAGGAAGGCCGAGCAGAAGGCGCGCAGGCAAAAGCCATCGAAAACGCGCGGAATTTTCTTCGAAAATCAAATCTATCTGCGGAAATGATTGCTGATTGCTGCTCTCTCCCCCTCGAGCAGGTGCTTGCGCTCAAGGAAGAGCTGGAAACGGAGAAAGCCGCCAATCCTGCAAACTGATTTCCCTGAACCCGTGAGTTTACTGCTGTACATACCATAAATAAGAAGGGGCTGCCCAATTTTGGGCAGCCCCTTCTTGTAGTTTTAGATAAGACAAAACACGTCAGGAACTTCGGAAAATCACCAAATGCTACTTTTTCGAAGTTCCCATGATGCTATGGATTACAAATCAAGCTTGAATGTTACCGGAACGGAAACTGTTGTCGTGAAATTGTCATCTCCAGAGTTTCGTTTAAGGGCACTGAGGTTGCTGAAGTCAAACTGTACACCGCATGACAAAGAAGCAGCCTTGCTGATTTCGTAAATAACAGCCGGACGAGCGGTAACTGTTGAATTTTTAAGAACATCAACTTCCTTTCGTGGAGCAAAATAGCCTGCCTCCAGCCCTGTGATGTTTGCAAGAACTGCAGAACGAGCGGTTCTTGTTCCATTTACAGTTACATAAGTCTCAGATTCTTTAGCAACATCATAAATGTTTGTGTTCTTGTGCAATGCCTGGAACTGGAATGTTAAGCGGCTGCTGATTGCATAATCAATGCTGACTGACTCGTAATGAGCGAGCTGTCCGGAAAGGCCTTTTTCTGCTTTGAAAGCATCTTTGTTCTTGTATGTTGTTCTATCGCTGATTGCCCTAGATGTATCCAAAGTATTTGTCGCAAGATTATACCTTACAGAACCATAGTTATATGTGTGATGGATATCGTACTTTGTCGGCTGACGGTATGTGAGGTTTGCAACGGCTGTAATGCCAAGCTTGTCACCAAGCTCTCCCGCAGCACGAAGATCGAATCCATGAGCATAGACGTTCTTGTCAGCGATGTTATAGCCATTCAGGTTTGTTGAAGAAGTTGTGTAGAAGCTTGTGTGATGGCCATAAATAGTATCGTAATTATCATAGAAGAGACCTGCAAATGTGTATGCGGCTTCGAGGCCCCAGTCCGCAACTTTTGTAGCAAAGTCTACGTTTGCAGTCCATGTTGAGTATCCGCCTGAAACTGTGATTGCTCCGCGATCCGTAGCATAAATATAGCCGTGCTTTGTTCCAGAGAGGATTTTGTCGAGATTTCCTGCTTCAAGGGAAGCAGCTTCGTATGTAACGCCTGTCAAAGTAAGTTTCTGAGTTGATTCGTTCTTTACGACGAATGAAACTTTTGAATCTTTGTTGAGATTTACATTTGCTGCAACTGCCCATGGGCTAAATCGTGAAACATGATTGTCATGTGTCCAAGAACCGTCGCTCCATCCGCCGCTCTTAAGGAACATTGCTGCATAAGCAGTGATGTTGTCATTTACGGCATATTCAGCCATAAAGTTGTTCCATTCGTTGCTGGCAATGCGAGATGTCACGTTGGTTGCATCAACACCGATTTTGTCTGTGCCATCAAGCTTTGCGATATCTTCATTGATGAGACCAATTTTTGAGATTGCAGAGAGGGTTGTATCCCATTCACCGTCATCATTGATTCCTTTCTGAAGTCGTGTCTTGTAAGCACCTGCATGAATCTTGAGATTTGGCAGAACCTCTCCCCAGAGGTGGTATGTACCAACTGTCACGGCAGTATCTGAACCGTCAGCAGGTCCGGTTACCTTAAACGCAATTTTTGCACCAGCTTTGCTGCCTGTTGCGTTCAAAGTGACATCTTCGGCGTGCGCGATATCTTTATTCCAAGTAACCTTACCGTTATCGTCGGTGCCCCGCGAATTTGAATCCGTTATTTTGCCACTGCGTGTCGGTGCTTCGTATGTTACGACATCGTCAGATATGTTCAAGGCGGCAGACCAAGAAACTTCTGCGAATGCTGTTCCAGCGAGCATTGTAGCTGCGGCAACCATTCCTACGATTTTTTTCATAAGAAAATCCTCCTTATTTTTTTTTAAAAAAGATTTTTAAAATCTAACACGCAGATTTAACCACTGCTAACAATTTTTTCATAGAATCACTTACGGCTTTTTTTTGAAATTTTACGCACATCAATAAAATACAAATTTCTACTAATTTTTGGATATAACGAAAAAAAACCTATACTTGTACCAAATCGCTTTAAATTGTATCTTTGAGCAATCGCATTGACCGCCGTCGGCGGCAGTGACGGTATAAAAAGAGGGAAACATCTAAAAATTGCAATTTTTAGATGCGACTTTTATCATATCTTATCTATAGACTTGATCGAAAGGACAGGTACTATGACGCTCACACTCGATGCCGGCAATTCCACTATTGCGGGCGGAGTATTCGATGGAGACAAACTGGTTCTCCATTTCAGGCAGACAACAAGCCAGAATTCAACTTCTGACGAGCTTGGAATCTTTCTGCGCTCCGTTCTGCGCGAAAACGGAATTGATCCTGCGCAAATCTCGGATATCGGAATCTGTTCCGTCGTTCCGCCCATCAATTATTCGCTTTCAAATGCAATCGTAAAGTATTTCGGAAAGGACGCTCTGTTCATTCAGGCTGGCATAAAAACCGGCTTAAAGCTCAGGCTCGCAAATCCAAAAGAAATCGGATCTGATTTGATTGCAGGTGCGATAGGCGCGCTCGCTATTTATCCGAACAGGAATTTAATCATCATCGACATGGGAACTGCCACAACTCTCTCCCTAGTGACAAAAAACAGGGAATATCTCGGAGGCTCAATTCTTGCCGGCATGAAGATCTCGGTTCAGGCTCTCGCCACCCAGACATCAAAACTGCCGGAAGTTGAAATCTCCATGCCGGAAAAGCCATGCGGAACTTCTACAATCAGCGCGATCCAGAGCGGAAGCTATTACGGCACCATCGGCGCAATAAAGGAGCTGTGCCGAATGTACAAAAAAGAGAGTTTTCGTGTATCTGAATCGCATGCATCCGACGCACACAATTCAGAACCTTTCGTAGTCGCAACTGGAGGTTTCGCGAAAATCTTTGAGAGCGCGCATCTGTTTGATGCAATAACTCCTGATTTAGTTCTCTACGGCGTTAAGTGCGCCCTGGAAATGAACAGGCAGTAGAACAAGTCCTAAAAAATCGCGCGGGCGAATTTTTAGAGATGCCTAAAAAACTATTATTAAATAGGAAAATAAAATGAAAATCATATCAAAATTATTAAAAACAGCATTCGCATTTATCGGAACAATCTCAATCGTCTTGCTCGCATCTTGCAGCAAAGCAGGATATGAGCGTAACACAATCCGAATGAGCATCACATCAGAACCGGACAGTTTTTTTCCATGGAATTCCGCAGCGGCCGATACCGCAGCAATCTCTGGAAACATCTTTGAAGGTCTCATGCGCTTTGATGAAAAAGGAACTCTTTTTCCATGTCTCGCAGAGAGCTACGAAATCTCTTCTGACAACCTGAAATACACTTTCAAGCTCAAGAAGGGCGTAAAATTCCACAACGGAGCTGATTTTTCGTCTGCGGACTGCGTTTACACTTATGAAAATCTCGCTGGGTTAAACGGGAAGACGGCGCGCGCTGACAAAATGCATGTCGTAAAAGCCGTTTCAGCTCCGGATGCTCACACTTTTGTAGTAGAGCTGAAAAATCAGGCAGGTGGCTTCCTTGCGCTTGCAACCAGCCCGATTTTGCTTCACGACTACGATGACAACGAGACTCTTCCAATCGGAACAGGTCCGTACAAGTTCAAGGAATACACCCTGCACGAAAGGGTCATTCTCGAAAAGAACGAAAATTATCATGATGCAGAACGTTCCGGAAAAATCCACAATATCGAGCTTTATGTAATGTCGGATGAAAATGCCGCGCTGTCTGCACTTCAGTCTAATCAGATTGACATCGCCCAGATGATTACGGGAACAAACGCAAAGGCTCTGAGCGGCTCGTACAAAGTTGTATCGCACCCGCAGAACATGGTTCAGATTCTCGGAATGAATTCGAAATTCACGCCGTTCGCGGACGAAAATGTACGAAAAGCAATTTCATTTGCGGTGAACAAAAAAGAAATCATCGACGGAGTTTTTGACGGATTCGCGACTGAGCTTTACTCAAATTTCAGCCCTATTCTCGGAGAATTCTACAATGACAAGCTTTCTGACGTTTACAAAAACGATCTGGAAAAAGCCAAGGAATACCTCAAAAAATCAGATTATGCTGATGGATTCGATCTCACGATCACCGTTCCGGCAAACTACCAGCCTCATGTTGACACGGCGCAGATTCTTGCAAATCAGCTCGCAAAAATCAACATCAGATGCAAGATTGAACCTGTGGAGTGGACAACATGGCTCGACAAGGTTTACACAAAGTTCGATTACGAGGCCACGGTAATCGCATTCGCAGGAAAAAATGACCCGGCGGAAGTTTTGAGACGCTATTACTCAACCTACAAAAGGAATTTCACGAACTTCAAAAGCGAGGAATTTGACAACGCATTCAACAGAGCAGAAGCAGAAACAAATCCTCCGAAGCGCGCGGAATACTACAAGGAATGCCAGGCAATTCTTACCGAGCACGCTCCGGCAGTATTCATCTGTGACCCGGGAATCAATATCGTAATGGCAAAAAATATCGATGGTTACACTCCGTACCCTGTTGCTTTCTACGATTTTACAAAACTGTATTTCAAAAAATAAAAAAAATCAGGACGTGAAGAAATGTATTACACTCGAAAAGCTTTTTCTTTTCTGACTACTCTTATGCTAGTTACGTTGGTGACTTTCTTCACGTTCCAGCTGCTTCCGGGCAATCCCGCGCTGGCAATTCTAGGCCCTGAGGCGGAGCAGTCCCAGATAGAAAATCTTGAGAAGCAGCTGAATCTTGAGCTTTCTGTCCCGCAACGTTACGCGCTGTGGCTGAAAAATGCTCTTACGGGAGATTTTGGGATCTCCTACAAATACAACCAAAAAGTCAGCAGACTTATTGGAGAGAGTTTTAAGGTTACGTCATCGCTCGCCGTTCTTACGCTTATTTTTACTATTGTAATAGGTGTTTTTTTGGGAATTTTTTTCGCCAAATACAGGAAGACGCCGATCGTGAAGATTGTGACCTACTTGAATCAGATATGGATTTCCGTACCATCTTTTTGTACGGCACTCCTTCTGATTCTCGTTTTCAGCGTGTGGCTGAAAATTCTGCCGTCCATGGGCATTTCTGGATTTTCTTCATTTATACTGCCTTCGCTTTCGCTTTCACTGGGTTCCGGATCGATTCTCGCGCGCTACGTCAAGGGCAGTATCGAAAACGAACTCGAGATGGAATATGTAAAGACCGCGAGAAGCAAGGGGCTTTCAGAAAATCAGATTATTGCGCGCCACGTCCTCAGAAACGCGCTGATTCCTTCTATTACAACGCTGGGGCTGATCGCCGCTGAAATTCTGGGCGGAAGCATCATCATCGAAAACGTATTCTCGATGCCCGGAATCGGAAAACTGCTCACAACTTCAATTTCATCCCGCGATTTTCCACTTCTGCAGGGGCTTACGCTTTATCTTTCATCGATAACTCTTTTCTGTAATTTCGCGGTAGACATGCTCTATTCCGTGATTGATCCCCGGATCGAAGTGCGCTCAAAAAGCGGACGAAAAAAAAGGACAGCTGATTTATGAGAAAATATTTTTCGAACGCAATTTTTCTGACTGGCTTCATACTTTTCTCAACGCTTATGATTCTCATGTTGACAGGATTTTTCTTTCTGCCTTACGAACCGGACGAAATCAACGTGGCTGAAAAATTCCAATCTTTCAGTTTTCGCCACCTGCTCGGAACAGACAACCTCGGCCGCGATGTTTTAAGCAGAATCATGGTCGGACTTAAGATTTCAATGGCAATCGGCTTTATCGTGATGATTTTCGGGCTTGTAGCTGGAACTTTGCTCGGCTCCATTTCAGGCTGGTTCGGCGGTCTTACGGATTTAATCGTAATGAAAATAATCAGCACCCAGATGTCTTTTCCGGGCATTCTTTTTGCGCTCATGCTGCTCGCTGTTTTTGGTTCGGATATAAAAATCACCGTGCTTGCAATCAGCATAATGAGCATTCCGCGCTACACAAGAATCGTGCGCTCCGGCTTCATAAAATACAAGACCTCCCTTTTCGTACGCGCCGCAAAAAGCCGGGGGGCATCAAGCCTCAGAATCATGTACATACACATCCTGCCGAATGTTTTGACTGAAATTCTTGTTACGGCGACGCTGACTTTCTCCCTCGCGATATTGAGCGAGTCGGGATTGAGCTATCTTGGGCTTGGAGTTCAGCCTCCGACACCAAGCTTCGGCCGAATGATAAACGATGCACAAAGATTCATTTTCGCAAATCCGATGGGGGTGCTTGTTCCGGTATTCTTTCTGATCGCGCTCGTCCTGAGCCTGAATCTGATTGGTGACGGAATCTCCCGCGTAAATGGGAAATAATAACCTATGGAAGAAATCGATTCAAAAAAATCAGAAAATAAATCTCTTCTCGAAATAAAGGATTTGTCGGTTGATATCGCCCTACAGCCAAGTTTCGCTGGCAAATCCGGTCTCGGGGAAAAAGTTTTTCACGTCCTCAAGAACATAAACCTGCGCATCGGAGAGGGGGAATTCGTTGCTCTGGTCGGAGAATCAGGTTCTGGCAAAACGATGACGAGTCTCGCGACGATGCATCTTCTTCCTGAGAGCGCGAAAATAACCGCGGGCGAAATTCTTTTTTCAGGTCACAATATTTCTTCCATGGACGAAAAAAAATTCCGGGCCATTTCCGGCAAGGACATTTCGATGATTTTTCAGGAACCGATGACGAGCCTGAATCCGCTGATAAAGGTCGGAAAACAAATCGAGGAAACAGGACTGATACACGGAATGTCAAAATCTGAGGCCGCAAAAAAAAGAGAGGAGCTTCTAAAACATTCGCTGTTCACGGAAATCGACAGGGTTTCACAATCTTTCCCGCACGAACTTTCCGGCGGAATGAAGCAGCGGGTCATGATCGCCTCCGCACTGATGAACACACCGAAACTTTTGATTGCAGATGAGCCGACAACAGCCCTCGATGTCTCGACACAGGAAGAGATAATAAAAATTCTCCGCTCGTTGAAACAAAATTCCAGCACGTCAATGCTTTTGATCACCCACGATTTTTCAGTGGTCCAAAAACTCTGCACGCGTGTATATGTCATGTTTGAGGGAAGAATCGTCGAGGAAAATACAATGGATGAAATCTTCAAATCACCGAAACATCCGTACACAAAGGCTCTGATAGATTCCATTCCGGACTACACAAAGCGCGGAAAAGACCTTCCGCTTTATTTCAAGGGAGATTTTGCGGATGAGTGATTTAAATGAAATTCTTCTTCGCTGCGATTCAGTCTCAAAAGTGTTCGACAACGGTGTGCGAGCTGTGGACGGAGTTAGCCTTTCAATCCGAAAAGGCGAGTGCTACGGTCTTGTCGGGGAATCTGGCTCCGGAAAATCCACGTTGGGAAACCTCGTCTGCGCCCTCGAAAAACCAACTTCGGGGTCGATATCATACGAAGGCTCGGAGCTGACAAAAATGAATGGTAAAAAAATCAAAGATTTCCGCACGAAAGTCCAGATGATTTTTCAGGATCCATACGCAACCTTGAATCCGAAGCACAAAATAGGATTTATTCTGGAAGAACCGCTTTTGATTCATAAAATAGGCGCGACAAAAGCTGAACGCCTGGGCCTCATAAACGAAATGCGAACCCTCACGGGACTTCCGCCGGACATCCTGGAAAAATACCCGTCCCAGCTTTCTGGCGGCCAAAGACAAAGGATTGCAATAGCCAGCGCGATGATTCTTAGACCGCAATTCGTGGTATGCGATGAATGTGTCAGCTCGCTGGATGTTCTGATTCAGGCTCAGATTCTCAATCTTCTCAAAAAAATGCAGAAATCTTTCGACCTGACTTATCTTTTCATTTCGCACAATCTCGGCGTTGTCTCGTATGCCGCTGACAGGATTGGAGTCATGTACAAAGGAAAAATCGTGGAAGAAAAAAATACGGATGCCCTGTTAAAAAATCCAGAGCATCCGTACACCAAAAAACTGCTCGAAGCAGCGGGATTAGTCTAAGCTTAAGCGATGTTTATCGCGATGCGCTTTGGCTGAGATTCAGGCTTTCGCGGAATCTGAACGGTAAGAACACCGTTTTTGAAGTTTGCCATAACTTTTTCTGCATCGATATCCTTCGGCAGAGTAAAGCTTCGGCGGAACTCTGAGCGACGGCGTTCTTTGAGCAGGAATACGCCATCATCCTCTTCCTTTTTCTCAGATTTCTTTTCTGTCTCTGCTTCTTTTACAGAAGAAATTGTAAGCACAGTATCATTCAATTCGATGTTGATGTCTTTTTCTGTCTGTCCCGGAAGATCCATATCCAAGACGTAAGCATCTTTTTTCTCAGTAACATCAGCATCAGGGATTGAGTTGTAACCGCACTTGCTGATTCCATTCATTCCGAAATCCTCATTGTTGAGCCAGTCGTTAAAAAGTGATAAAGCGTTCATATAAAACCTCCTGAACCGTTGTTAATATTTTGGTATCTCGAAAACTCGCTTTCGGCGTTTTTTCGAAGTTCCTTTTTTGTCATTTCATCTTTCTGATGACACTATAGATTAAGCAAAAAGCGTGCCAACTTTTAAAAATCTGGACAAAATTTCACAACTCTGGGCTTCTGAAACTATCTCACCTTTGAATTTTTCTAAAAAAACCGGATTTTTTTTTGATTTTCAGGCGAAAAACAGATGGGGGACTTTCAAAAGCAACAGATTTTTGAAGCTGCCCCAGATTCTTTCTTTGGACATGCTCCTTCTGAGAATTCAATAGCTGGGGCAAAATGACACACATTAACTGTGTCAAAATACCCCGGAGAGTAAAAATGTCGCTAAAAATCATTGTTTCCGTTTTGTCTGAGCAATTTTGTCCTTTTATGATTCGAAGTGGCACGCAATTTCCCGGAGGAAGTTTTTCGAAACGTCCGTTTGAGCCAGTTTTCCCCGTCTGGCTTTCGAAACTTCCTCATTTATTTTATTTGACGTTTTTTTGTGTTATAATTATCTTCATACGATGAAAATGAAATATTCGCTTGAAGAATACATGACAAATTTTCTCCGCACATACACCGAGCCGTTCACGGCAAAGGAATTCTCGAACGGACTGAATTCACTCGGTTTCGATGTCAGCACGGAAGAAGTGTCTATGTTTCTCTCGACGGACTGCCGGGTCTTTTCCCTGCAGAGGAATATGTTCATCACACGGGCAGGTGCTTTTTTAAATCAGGTTTTTAGTTTCGTTCCAAGCCAGCGAGAGCTTGAGCAAAAGCTTTTCATACCTGGAGACAGGTTCATGCCTTTTGCCGACAGCGAAATTCCATCGAGCACGCTCCGCTTCGAATTCTTGGGTCACAAACTTCCGACAAAAATCTTCAACACGGACTGCAATTACGCACGCGAACTTTTTACGCTCTACGGCGACGAATATATATCGCAGTACATTGCGGCAGATCCTGCCTGCAAAAATCTCAATCTTGCAGAAAACAATTTCGAGCTTCCGCCAAAACTTTCCCTTACAGGAATTGCCCTCGACGAAGTTCTTGCTCGGGAAGAATTTAATTTCAGCGGAAGATTCTTTGCAAGGGTAAAAAACTGGGACAAAGGCATAATCGAAATTTTCCCGATTCCGGAATACAAAGAAAATCCGTTTCAGATGGACGAAATAGATGTAGCCCGCCAAAAATGGAACGAAACGCTCGAAAACGCCCTTTTGGACAGCTTTGAGCGGATGGGACCATGCTCATCTATGGAAGAACAGCTCGCAAATGTGTTCTACGAGAACCGAAAAAAACTTTGCGTGCCTTCATGCGGCTCAATATCTGAATTTCTACATATCACAAAAAAAGTTTCTCTGGAGCTCTTCGGAGTTGAAACGCGTTTGTGGCGCGCTGGAGAAGAAATTCCGGCGGTCGGAAGCTGGAACGACAACACCTATGGAGTTGGCTGCGACGGCACGCTTCCGTTCTACGTTCTCCCCGACTATATAATCGACAATCTCCTGAAGGATCAGCTGCACGAAAAGCGCGAGGATCTGAGCGAAATCGTAAAAAAGCTTCAAACCTGGCAGGGAAATTTGAGTCAGATCAGCCCGGACGTAATCGGTCTACACGTTCAGCTCAGAAATAAATTCGTAAAGAAGAACTACAATTGGTTCGCGGATTTCTCAAACACGGCTCTGAGGAAAAAGGCCTTGGACTTGTATTCAAGGGTCAGAAACCTGCTGCACGAAATGGACTGCGACGACGGCGATTTCCAAAAACTCCCTCAGCAGGAACTCATAACGCTCTCGCAATTGTTCACCCACATCTCAAGGATTCTGGAGATTCTTGCAGACGATGAAGAATGCCCGGAAGAGGAAACCTATGCAATGACGCTTTCACTCGAGGGCATGGATTCAAATTTCGAGGACATAAAACCGCTCCTCATTTCTGCCGCAGACAGTCTCAAGAAAAAACGCTTCAACGTAATCTAACAGGTCGAATGTCGAGTTTTATCAACTATAGCAAAAATGTGTACGCTCCCTCAGTTTTGAATCAACTGTCAAAACTCGAAATTTGACCTAACAGAATTTAAATCAGCCGTTCTAAATTTGCACGTAAGCGCATTTTTTCTATTTAAAAAGCTTTAAATAGGGTCTATACTTAATGATGTATTTTCAGATTATTATTTTGAGAGTTTGGAAATCTGAAAAAATCAATTTTGTTCAAGATATAGAGGTTTTTTATGGACTTGAAAGGAATTGCTGCCGTAGCAAAAAGTGTGCGCAGCCTGTCTATCGATGCAATCCAGAAAGCTAATTCAGGTCATCCTGGACTCCCTCTCGGATGTGCAGAACTCGCTGCAGTCATGTATGGAGAAATTCTGAAACACAATCCTGCTGATTCAAAATGGGCAGATCGCGACCGTTTTGTGCTTTCAGCTGGTCACGGTTCAATGCTTTTGTATTCAATTCTTCACTTGGCTGGCTACAAGGTAAGTCTTGAAGACGTCAAAAATTTCCGTCAGGTCGGCTCGGTCTGCTGTGGACATCCTGAATACGGCATCACGGACGGTGTAGAAAATACATCGGGACCGCTCGGACAGGGCGTTGCTCTTGCAGTTGGTATGGCTCTCGCTGAGTCAATGCTCGAAGCAAAATACAACACAAAAAATCATAAAATCGTAAATCATTATACATACGCTCTCGTTGGAGAAGGATGTCTCGAAGAGGGCGTTTCTTCTGAGGCTTGTTCATTCGCAGGACACAACAAGCTCGGAAAGCTCATCGTATTCTACGACCAGAACAAAATTTCTATCGACGGTTCAACAGACATCACTTTCACAGAAGATATCGGCAAACGCTACGAAGCATACGGCTGGCAGGTTCTCAAGGGCGACATGTACGACGTCGAGAAAATCAGCAAGCTTGTTGACGAAGCAAAAAAAGAAGAGAACAAACCGACTCTCATCATGCTCAAATCAACGATCGGTAAATTCGCCCCGAAGCAGGGCACTCCGGCAGTTCATGGCGAGCCGTTGGGAGAAGCTGATGTTGCTCAGACAAAAATCAACCTCGGATTGGATCCAGAAAAATTCTTCCAGATTGATGATGCAGCGCTCGCTTATTTTGCAGGCAAAAAAGCAGAATTCGCAAAACGCGAAGCTGACTGGAACGCAGAATTCGACGCATGGGCAAAAGAGAATCCGGAACTGGCAAAGCAGTGGAAGGCTTCTTACGACAATGCGGCCGACGGCACTGCAGATGACCCGGTTTACGAAGTCGGAAAATCAGTCGCAACCCGAACAGCTTCTGGCGACATGATCAATGCAATGGGATTGCGCTATTCTTACCTCGTCGGAGGAAGCGCAGACCTCAAAGGCTCAAACAAATCAGGAATGAAATGCGACGGCGGTACATACACACTGGAGAATCGCGCCGGACGCTCAATCGAGTTCGGCATCCGCGAATTTGGTATGGCAAGCGAATGTGCAGGTATGGCTTTGCACGGCGGTGTTCGCCCGTACTGCGCTACCTACCTCGTATTCTCAGACTACATGCGTCCGTCAATCCGTCTGGCAGCGCTCATGAACCAGCCGGTCATCTACGATCTCACACACGACTCTATCTACCTTGGTGAGGACGGTCCGACACACCAGCCGATCGAGCAGCTTTCATCTTTGCGCTCAATCCCGAATCTCCAGGTTTTGCGACCGGGCGATGCAGAGGAAACGGTTGCCGCATGGCACATCGCAATGGAAGCAAAAAATCATCCGGTACTTTTTGCGCTCACCCGACAGAATGTTCCGGTTTATGCAAAAGAAGATGCTTCTTGGCGCGAGACAATCAAAAAAGGCGCATATATCGTCAAGAAAGGAAGCGATACTCCTGATGTTACAATCGTTGCGACAGGTTCAGAAGTCTACATGGCTCTTGAGGCAAGCGCAAAAGTGACAGGAAAGAGCATCCGTGTCGTTTCTGTTCTGGACAAAAACTTGTTTGAATCTCAGAGCGAGGATTTCCAGAAGCAGATTTTGGGCGGAGCTAAACGAGTTATCGTCGCAGAAGCCGGCG
>CAMVSS010000042.1 GCA_947170195.1 uncultured Treponema sp.
TGTATTTGTCAGTGTGGTCACCGATGATTTTTGTAGAGTCTTTGTTTGCACCGACAGTACCGTCACCACCGATACCCCAGAATTTACACTCTACTGTGCCTTCTGCAGATGTGATTGGAGCCGGTTTAACCTCTGGAAGTGAGAGGTTTGTAACGTCATCAACGATTCCGAGTGTGAAGCGTGATTTTGGTGCGTCTTTAGCAAGCTCTGTGTAAACAGCGAATACTGAGCTTGGTGGTGTGTCTTTTGAACCGAGACCGTAGCGTCCGCCAGAGAGTTTGACGTCGTTCAAGCCAGCTTCGCGCAATGTTGTAGCAACATCGAGGAAGAGTGGTTCACCGAGTGAGCCCGGTTCCTTTGTTCGGTCAAGAACAGCAACTTTCTTTGCAGTTTTCGGCAATTTCTCGAGGAATTTTGCAGAAACCCAAGGTCTGTAAAGATGTACTTTGATGAGACCGACTTTCTCGCCCTTCTTTGTGAGGTAGTCGATAACTTCTTCTGCAACGTCACAGATTGAGCCCATTGCAACGATAACGCGGTCAGCATCTTTTGCACCGTAGTAGTCAAAGAGACCGTAGTTTGTGCCGAGCTTCTTGTTGATTTTGTCGATGTATTTCTCAACGATTGCAGGGAGAGCCTCGTAAGTTGAGTTACAAGCCTCGCGGTGCTGGAAGAATACGTCACCGTTCTCGTGTGAACCACGCATTGCTGGGTGCTCTGGGTTGAGAGCGTGAGCGCGGAAAGCTTTGAGAGCTTCTGTTGGGAACATCTCTTTGAGGTCAGCATAGTCCCAAGTTTCGATTTTCTGGATTTCGTGTGAAGTGCGGAAACCGTCGAAGAAGTTGATGAATGCAACCTTTCCTTCGAGGGCTGCAAGGTGTGCTACAGGAGCCAAGTCCATGACTTCCTGTGGATTTGATTCAGCGAACATTGCAGCACCTGTCTGACGGCAAGCGTAAACGTCTGAATGATCACCGAAGATGTTCAAAGACTGAGTAGCAACACATCGTGCTGCAACATGGAATACACAAGGGAGCTGCTCAGCAGCAATCTTGTACATGTTTGGAATCATCAAGAGCAAGCCCTGAGATGCCGTAAAGGTGGTTGTGAGCGCACCTGATGCCAATGAACCGTGAACTGTACCGGCCGCACCAGCTTCTGATTCCATTTCGATAACTTTTACTTTGTTACCGAAGATGTTTTTCTGACCACCGGCAGACCAGTTGTCAACCCAGTCGGCCATTGGCGAAGAAGGTGTGATTGGATAGATACCTGCAACTTCTGTAAACGCATAAGCGACATGAGCTGCAGCCTGGTTTCCGTCCATTGACTGTTTCTTTCTGGACATGTTTGTCCTCCTAAAAAAATAAAAAATTTAAAGATTTTGTTACTCTTGTTGTTCCCTGCCAAAACGAAAAAATTCCGCATGGCAGAATGGGCAGTTGGGGGCAGAAGATTTAGTTCTGCAAAGACTATTATCAGTGTACATTTATAATTAATTTCTTTCAACAATTAAATTTTTAATGCTTACTGCGGATAAAAAACTTCTTTTCTTCTTTATTTTGCGTTACAATTACCGATAATGAAAGAAAAATGAGAATTCAAAGTTATTTCTTTTTCGGAGGATAAAAATGAAAAAATCGATTTTGTTCGTTTCTCTTGCTGTTCTTGCGGCAAGTGTTTATGCCTTTGATGCGGAAGCTGCATTGAAGCCTGTTGGTTCTGTCAGAGAATACACAAAGACAGACTACACGATCACTGAGAAATTCGGTGACTATTACCGCTCTCCAAAAGCAAAATACGTTCACGTTTTTGATGCATCTGGAAAAGAAATCGAAGCTTCTGAATTGACCAGCAAGGACGCTTTGGTTGATCACATCGTTTATACTTACGATGCCGCAGGTCGTGTTACCGGTGTAACTTGCACTGATTCAGACGGAAAAATCAGCTGGAAGACAACTTCTGTTTACGATGCAAACGGAAAAAAGACTGAAGAGTCAGAATTCAATTCAAGCGATACTTTGATCAACAAGACAATTTGGAAATATCCATCTTCAAAACAGGTTGAAGAATCTTATTACAATGCTGACGGCGCTCTTCTTCTCAGAATAATCACCAAGCTTGATGATAATGGAAGAATCGGAGAGGTTGCTCAGTACAACGGTTCTGGTTTGCTCGACAACAAAAAAATCTATACTTACAATGATGCTGCTAAACTTTCTGAGATCGCTCACTACAATTCAAGCGATGTCCTTACAAAAAAGACCGTGTTCAGATTTGACGCAAGCTATCAGGTTACAGAGGAGCAGACTTACAATTCTGATAACAAACTCGCCGTACGCGTAATCTTCAAATACGATGCTGCCGGAAACGTCACAAAGACAACGACTTACAATGTCGCAGAGAAATTCGGCACAACTGTAAATGAGCTTGCTGGAATCTGCGAGTATTCATACAAATAATAATATAGAAAGATTCAGAAAAAACTAAAACGCACTGCTGTGTGAGGAATGATATGAAAACAATCGGAATTAAATTAGCTGATGGAACATTTTACCCAATTCTTGAGGAAGGTTCGCCAAAGAAGCGCATGCTTGATTTGACGACCGCAAAAGATAATCAGACAAAAGTTCAGATTGATTTGTATCGTTCCGAGACCGGTTCAATGGAAGATGCGGAGTACGTCGATACGCTTGAGGTCACCAAGCTCAACCCGCACCCGAACGGCGAGCCGGAACTGCATCTTTCAGTCGGGCTGGATGAGGATAACAAACTCACGGCTGAGGTCGTTGATCCTGAGACCGGCAAAAAAAGCGAGACGGAAGTAACTCTTGTTTCAAGAACTCTTGCTGAGCGCGCTGCTCCGGCAGATTTCGAGATTACGGATGAGCATGTCGCTGAAGATGTTTCCGAGGCAACTTTCTCTCCTGATGAGCTTGGAATTCAGTCTACGGCACTTGAGGATATGGATTTCAGCTTTGACCGAGCTGATGGTATTGCCGCAGGTGCTTCCGGTATTGCTTCGTCTGGCTCTGAAATCGATAGCGACGCAACCGCAATTTCTGACACGGAGCTTCCGGTAGAGGACACGACCCTTGAGAGCGTTGATTTTTCAAGCGCATCGGCTTTTTCTGAGGACGCGCCGGAGGATGCATCCGCAACAGCAGATGCTACTGCAGATTTTTCAGAGGAGACTGTGGCCGACACCGCAGCCGATCCTTTTGCCGACACTTCATCTGATACGTCCGAAAATTTATCCGCAGACGCTTTGGCAGATTTTGAAGTTCCGGATTTCGACTCGACGGTCGCAGACACAGAAAATCACTTTGCTGATACCGTAGATCCTGACGCTACAGTCGCTGACGACACAGCTGTTCAGGAAGAAGAATTCTCATTGCCAGATTTCGATGATTTCGACGCGGCTATCGACAAATCTTCTTCTGAAACATCCGACGATTCTACCGCTACGACCGGCTTGAATTTTGACGATTTGAACGATCCTGCTTTCGACACTTCTGAGTTTGAGACCCCGGATTTTGACATTCCTTCCGAAAAAATAACTGATTCTGATATAGACAATGCTTTCTCTTCATTCGATTCTGACAGTCTGACAGAAACCGGCGACACTCTTTCATCTTCTGGCTCGGCAATGGACTTCTCTGATCTTTATGACAAAGAAACCATTGCAGGTGAGCATGCTTCTCTCTATGACGAGGACGAAGAAGTCAAAAAGACTCGTGTGCCTGTAATAATCTGCATCGTATGTGCGATTATCTGTGTTCTGGCTACAATCCTTGTGCTCTTCATCGTGCCGTCTAAGTATAATCTGATAAAATCTCGAAATACGCGCAATGCATCTGAGGATGCTGTTATTAAGGCGGCAGAACCGGCAGAAGTTCCTGCTCCAAAGGCTGAGCCTAAAGAAGAGCCGAAAAAAGAACCTGTCGTAATCGATGTAAAACCTGAGGTAAAAGAAGAGCCTGCTCCGGTCGCAGTTGAGAACAAAATCGTCGTTGCGGAAAAACCGGCAAAGGTTGTTCCTGCTCCGGCTCCGAAATCAGAGAAAAAACCTGACGCAAAATACAAAATCCGTTGGGGTGACACTCTTTGGGATATTTCTAATTCTTATTACAAGACTCCTTGGAAATACACAAAGATTGCAAGATATAACAAGATTAAAAATCCGGACGTAATTATTTCTGGAACTTATATTTTGATTCCTGCGGAATAATTTAGGGAATCTCGAAAAAATCCGTTGCAACTTTGCACGGTGATATGTACCCCTTTTACTGGACAGAAGTAGAAGGGGTATTTTTTTCATTGGAAAAATCTCTTTTTTTAAGATAGAATCTTTTTTATGAAAAAAGTACTTCCTTTTCTTGTTTCTCTTTTGATTTTTTCTGCATGCGCAAACATTGGATCTTCTGGTTCCAATAATTCTGCCCAGAAAAAATTCGGCGAGGACTCGAATTATTTTTTTGCATTGCAGGCTGCGGACAAAGGCAAGGAAAGGGAAGCTCAGCGTCTTTTTAAAATCTCCCGAAAAAAATCGAATCCCCTGATTGCGAGAAGAAGCGCGGAAGCTCTTACATTGATTGGTTCAGCAAAGGAGCGTGTCGAGGCGGCATTGTATCTTGCGCAGGCGTTTGATGATGAGGAAGCTCTTACAATCAGCTGCCGCGAGCTTTTTCGGAACGGGGAATATGCGCGCGTGATCGAGCTGACAGATAATGTGGACATCGCGTATTCAAAAAATGAGCTGGTGAGACTCCGCCTGGAGAGTCAGCTGGAAAAGAAAGACAGCCGGTTTGAGAAAGATTTTTACAAATGGATGACAGTCCGCCCGCTCTCAATGGAGCACATATATCTCTATAAAAAATATGGGAATTACAAAGTCGAGCAGTTTGAGATGATGCAATCTGATGTCAGAAATTTTCAGGACAAAATTTCTGAGCGCAGCAAACTTGAGCTTGAGCTTGAGCCGGATTTTTCGGACGGGGATGCAAAATCAGAAAAAAATCAGCCTGAAAAAAATGATTCGGAATCAGAGATGAGCGAGGAGGAGCCTGTTTCTCCGGAGCAGCAGATTTTTGATTATCGTGTCAGTGTATATAGAAAAAACTTTTATTCCGCATTTGAAAAGATCGATGATATTTTTGCGCTTTACGACAATTTCGGCGACGAGGTTGATGATCAGCTGCTTTCGGATATCGGAAAGGCAGCTCTTTATGGCACTACTGATTTTTTAGCGGCCGCTCGTAAATTCGATGCTTTGTCGCGCCGCCTGTCCAAGCCTAAATCTTATTACACATATTTTTATTCGGCGCGATTGTATGACAAGGTCGGAAGATTTCAGGAGACCGTTGAGTCGCGCTATAAATCTGCTCTTGGGGCGGCGCAGACCAGCATCCAGTTCGATAATGCGCTGTGGTATCTGTTGAATTTTCAGCTGAGGACTTCCACGGGCGATATAATAAAGACTCTTTCAGAATACGGTTCGATGATTTCGGACGCGGATTATTTTGATGATTTCTTTGAGTCGCTTTCCATTCTTCTTCTCTCAAATCATAAGTGGCAGGATTTTTATGAGGTGTGGAAAAAGACCAACTCAAATTTCTCGGAGCACACCGCCGGAAAATACGCTTATATTTCAGGCCGATTGATCGAAGAGGGGCTTGCTTTTGGAGACGCAGGGCTTAAGACAAGGCAGACGGTGGATGCGTACATGTCGGTTCTTTCGGGCGGCGGAGATTTGTATTACAAGCTGCTTGCTCTGGAACGCCTCGACCTGACCGACAATAAAATCATCGAGGATACTTTGCTCGTAAAAGGAAAGGATATTCCTGCTGTTTCTGGCGATCCAGATGCCGGGAAATTGATCGGCGGATACGAGGCTTTTGGTTTTCCGCAGAAAATTTATGATGAATGGCTTAACTACCGCGAGATTATTTCCGTCGAGGATTCCATTGAGGCCGCAAAATTCCTGAACAGCTGCGCATCTCTGGATGAGAAGGATTTGAAGCCGGAATACAGGGTGCAGAGTCTTAGGATTTCTTCAAGATGCTACAATATGTCTTATGGCAGGCTTCCCCATGAGCTTTTGGAATTGTCTTACCCGAGGTTTTACAAAAGTCAGATTGAGGCTGTGTGTGCTGAAAACAATCTTCCTGAGTACCTGATGTATTCGCTTGTCCGCTCGGAAAGTTTTTTTGACGCGTCTGTTTTCAGCAAGGCGGGAGCGGCGGGACTTACCCAGCTTATGCCTGCTACGGCAGAAGATATTGCGAGAAGGCTCAAGATGTTTGATTACGACATAATGAATGCTGATGATAACCTGAAGATCGGCTCGTATTATCTTGCAAATCTTATCTCTCGGACGGAAAACAATTCCCTGCTGCTGGCACTTTTTGCCTACAATGCAGGATTGAAGAACGTGCGCAACTGGGTGAGCATGGCAAAAAGGGATTGGGCGATGTCAGGAAAGCAAAAATCTGGCACAATCGCCGGAATGGACATGGATATCTTCCTGGAGATGCTTCCGTTTGCGGAAACCCGAGAATATGGAAGGAAACTTGTTACGGCGGCGGCTATTTACGGATGGCTTTACGAAGACAGATCGCCGATCGAGATAATCCGCCAGATAATGCAGTAAAACTGCAGTAAGCTGTGGTAAAAGTGGGGGAGGCTGCAACGGTCAGCCGGAATAACTGCAACAGGGGTTCCGCCAGAAAAACATGCTCACTTTTCCTATGGGTAAAAAATCACTATAATTTTGGGTATGGATAGTCCTTTAGTGAATTTTTTGCCGGCAAACGCTCATTTTTTCAGTTTGCAGGGCGCGCAGCTTGTTTTGATTATTGGAATCATGATGTTTTTCGGCTCTATCGGCGGAAAACTTTTTCAGAAATTAAAAATCCCGCAGGTTGTCGGATATATCGTAATCGGAATTCTTCTTGGAGTTTCGGGGCTTGTGATTTTGGGAAAGAATACCATCGCAGCCCTGAACCCGATAAGCACAATCGCCCTTTCACTGATAGGATTTCTCGTTGGTGCTGAATTAAAAATCGACGTGATAAAAAAATACGGCAAGCAGTTCGTTGGAATCCTGATCGGTGAGTCAATAACGCCGTTTTTTGTCGTCGGAATTTTGACGGGAACGGTGACTTATCTCTTTACAAAAAACACAGCTACGGCTGTTTCGATAGGACTTCTGCTCGGTGCAATTTGTGCGGCCACAGCTCCTGCGGCGACAACCGATGTTCTCAAAGAATACCGCACGAAAGGTCCGCTTACAACAACGATTCTCGGAATTGTCGCGATGGATGATGCCGTCGCGCTTATCTTGTATGCAGTTGCCGCCACAATAGCTTCGCCTCTTCTCGGTGGACATTCGGTTTCGTTCTTGTCTCAGCTCGGAGCCATTGCCTACGACATCTTCGGTTCCGTGGTTTTAGGAATGGGCTTCGGATTTTTGATGAGCCTGATTCTGAAAAACATAATGAACGAGGAAGGCCGCGTGCTCGGATTTTCTCTCGGAATTATCTTTTTGTGCACGGGTGTCTGCAATATTCTGAAGCTGGACAATATCCTTGCGGCGATGTTCATCGGATTTTTTATGACGAATTTTGCTCATCCGAAAACAAAGAACATGTTCAAGCTGGTAGAAAAATACACTCCGCCGATTTATGTTCTTTTCTTCGTCACTGTTGGTGCAAAGCTCAACGTCTGGATCGTCACTCCGTTCATTGCCGTGATTGCGCTGCTGTACGTAAGCGGTCGAACAATCGGCAAGACGATCGGCAGCCGGCTCGGAGCTAAGGTTACAAAAGCTCCGGAAACGGTTTTTAAATATCTTCCGTTCTGTCTTTTGAGCCAGGCCGGCGTTGCCATCGGTTTGAGCATTGCGGCAGGAAATGATTTCCCGGATTCCATCGGTCCTCAGATCATGCTCATCATCACAGCCACTACGTTCATCGTTCAGATTCTTGGTCCGATTTGCGTTAAGTATGGCGTGACCAAGGCGGGCGAAGTTGGCCTCAACGTAACTGCGGAAGATATAATGAAGAGCGCGCTTGTCTGCGATGTCGCAATGGATGGAAAAGAGATCTGCTCACCTGATTCTTACACGATTGTCAACGAGACGGACATGATTGGTCAGATTATCGGTTCGTTCAGCAAGCATTCAAATACGAATTATGAAGTTCGCGGCTCGGATGGAAAACTTATCGGACTGATTTCGCTCGAGCACTTGAAGGAAGCCATGCAGATTGGCGAAATGGCGGAGACCCTTCTTGCGATGGACATCATGGATGCGCCTAAAGTCTTATGCTCCCCGGAGACAAACTTGCCGGAAGTCTATCAGCTGTTCTCGGATTATGACACCGATGCGATCTGTATAGTCGATTCCGAGCAGAAACCGCTTGGAATCCTCGAGAAATTTACGGTCGATCACTATCTGCACAATCAGATTGTCGAGCTTAACCACAGGCTTGCAAAGATGGGCTGATTTGAGACAGCTTTTTCAGGAATTTTGAGGTAGCTTCGAAAGGATTATCTCAAGATTCTGCTGTTTTGAAGCTCCCTGGTTTATTTTTACTTCGACGTCGCAGAGAGACAGATACATTTTTTTGCGCTCTTCGTAGAATGAATGGAAGATTTTGCGGACTTCCGAGATGTCGGACGGATTTTCCTTTGCGATGTACGCAGGAAGATTCTTTAAAGATCCGCTTTCGTCAGTTTCAATCTCCCGGATGATTCTGTTTGCGGCTGTGAATTCCTCGACATTTAAGAAAACGAAGGTTCCGATTTTGTGAAGAATATCAGTCGCGGCTTTGTTCGTGCAGATTCCGCCGCCGGTCGCTATGACAGCAGAAGCGTTTTCTGAAGATAGTTTTTGGACAAGCTGCTCGCAGGCATTTTTTTCAGCCTCGAGAAACGCTTCTTTTCCATCTTCGTTGTAGATTTGGCGCGGAGATTTTCCGGTCAGATTTTTTATTTCGTCGTCAGTGTCAAAAAAAGGCATGGAAAGCCTTGTGGCAATCAGCTTTCCCTGAGTGGATTTTCCGCAGTGTTTTATTCCCATGAGGATGATTGAATTCATGATGACAAGTATAGCGAGAAAAACTGATTTACGCGATACAATCTCATGATAGTTTGAAAGTACTCCCGTCTTTGTGTATAATCGAGACATGAATTTGTATGCGATTTTGGGAATCAGTTTTATTCCGTCCGCCCTGTTTTTTACGCTGGCAGTTTTTCTGAACAAAAATCTTAAAATCAGATATTGCCTCATTGCCTGTATTCTTGGCGTGCTGACAGTTATCCCGACTTCGTTCATTCAACATTTTGTGCTCAATCTCCCGGTTTTTGACTCATATTCATTCGTGTCAGTTTTTGTAACCGCAATCGTCTTTAACGGGCTGATCGAAGAGGCGATGAAACTCTTGTTCATATGCGGAATCCCACAGAAAAAACAGACACTTTCCGCATTTTTTTGTTGCTGCATACTCTACGGTCTGATTGTTGGAGGCTTTGAGTCGGTTGTTTACATCATCCGAAAATTTCAGGAAGTGACGCTCGTTTCCGGCAAACAGATTTTGATAGAGCTTCTTCTGCGCCGAATTTTCTCCGCCCAGCTGATTCACATGTTCTGCGCAGGATTGAGCGGTTTGTACGTGTGGTGCTTCCGACATAAAAATCCGAAATTCATGCCGTTCATCTACGCGTTTTTGCTTCACGGAGTCTACAATTTTTTTGCCAGCTTCACGTCAAATTACAAATGGCTTGCAGCCGTCGCAATTTTATTCGCAGCAATAAAATGTAGAAATTTTTACATTGAAGCTATTGACAAATCAGAACTCAGAGCGTAAAATACACAAACATTACGACGCGGGGTAGAGCAGTTGGCAGCTCGTCGGGCTCATAACCCGGAGGCCGCAGGTTCGAGTCCTGCCCCCGCTATAATAGAAACGCTTGCACTTAGGTGTGAGCGTTTTTTGTTTTTACAGTGAATTTCCTAGAATGCTAGTATGGACTCGAAGCGGAATGAACGGCGGTGAAAATATGAGCAGTGGCGCAATATTTTCACCGTAAAACCGCACGGATGCGGTTTTAGTGAATGTAGCCGCCGTGGAAGGAGCGGACACGATGTACGCGACAGTAACGGCGAGTCCTGCCCCCGCTATAATAGAAACGCTGCTGAGCGTGTTGTAATGGAATGGGTTGTAAACAACAAACTTCCAAACAGAATTAATTCGGCTGATGATAAGCATGTCGGATTAGACAAAATCTCTGTTTATTAAGTTACCAGATCTTTCCCCGGTTCTTCTTAATTTCACTGCGGATTTTTTTTAACTTTAATTTTCGTTCCTTACTGGCACGAGTCGGCTTTGTTTTGATTCGCTTTTTAGGAATTACCAGAGCCTGAACAATTCTGTTTTCCAAACGGGTAATTGCAATTTCACGATTTCGTTCCTGGTAACGCTCATCATCTACATCAAGAAAAAGACAATCTTCCTTATTGATGATAGCGGCCAGCTTTGAGCGAAGGCGGATAAGCTCCGCATCAGTAAGGCCACCGAGAGAAGTAACTGGGATAACAAGATGAACTTTAGTATTCACCTTGTTTACGTTTTGGCCGCCGTTACCTCCGCTGCGGGCAAAGGTCATCTGAGAATTATTTATTATGGATTCGTGAAGTTTCAATCGATTCATCAGTTCTATTGTAGGCATTTTATTCATTGTCCTCTATAACATTCCTTATCGCTTAATCAAAAACTCATCCATCCGTTCTGCATTTCCAGAATCTTCATCAGGATAGCCAACAGGATTCAGTTTCAGATGAATTGTTCTTCCATCACCCTGGACTAAATCTTTTGCACGCACAGAATGAGTATGCCCTGCAAGCCAGATGCTTTGATCCTTTAACTGGTCCAGATATTTCTGGCCATTAAAATAGAAAAATGTAGTATAGATATCATTCTTATAAATTTCTTCAACGCCAAAGAAAAGTGGAATGTAATGAGTCATGATGATGTCTGGCTTTTGGGAAACAACGTAATCCAGCTTTTGCATTTGTGAAGCAAGAATATCCTTATGAACATTTCCCATATATTCCCAGTGGCGGTAATCAAACCAGTCTCTCCAATAGCAGAGAAACTTTGCCATGTTTCCGTCTGGCTCAGGATCAATTTCATAAGCCCAGCTAAAATCATTAAAAGCCATTGTTCCACCAAACTTTACGCCTTCAAACTCCTCGACAGTACCATCAAGAATTGAAACATTTCCAAAGTTTGAAACTTCAGATTTCAGAAAGTCTAGCTTTGCCTGGGTTTCTGTAAACGGATTATTTCGGAAGTATGATTCATTATGTACAGTCAAATCATGATTTCCAAAAACAACAAAAATCTTTTTGTAGCGTAGAGAAACCAGTCTGTAAAACTCCACAAAGAGATTTGGATCGTCACAAGTGTCCCCTGCAGCACAAAGAACATCAGCAGGTTTAAGCGCATTGTTTATGTAATTTTCCAGACTTACACGATGATTTATATAATGGTCCACGTGCAAGTCGCTTGTCATGTAGATTGTCATTTTATTTTCTCCAATATAATTACTTCCCATAATTCAATTTCTTCCAGACTTTAATAAGCCATTTCTGATTTTCTTTAAACCAGCTAACCAGTTCTTCGCTAGTCTGGAACTGTCTTTTAGGTAAGTTTTTTAAGACAACCATATCAACAAAATCATAAGAATAATGCGGTTTATTCTTAATTGCTGACTGATAACGCTGCCAGATATTTTGAGGGCCATGTCTCCAGTTGCTTTCCAATCCAAAAAGTTCTGAATTGAATTTGCTTCGCAAGCTGAATTCAGTTTCCATCAAATAAGTTCCACCATCGCTTGCCCAACACCATTTATCAGCATATCTGCAAGAGTAATCTACTCCTGCCACAATTTTATCTGTCGGTAAATCATCAATAGTCTGGTACGGACAATAAGCCCAATCGCCAGAACATATTTCTTCAGTGTAAAGCATACATTCTAAACAAAAGTTTGATTGTCTTTCAAAAATCTGTTCAATTTCATACCTTCTGAAAAGTTCATAACATTTCTTTTTGTCAGCTCTTCTTTTACTTCGATGATACACAGACCTGGAATACTTATCCGAACCGCCACAATACGAACCACCCATGTGCTTTTTATAACTTCTACTCATCTTATCCTCCATGCAGATTAGTTATCTACATGAAGTCAAACAGAAATCTCTTGTAGTTCATTTTGTATCTTATGCTCCTTTATTTACACTGTAGTTGTACGATTTTTTTCGTACAACTACAACAATCATTTCTGCTTCAAAAGATAATCATTATTGATCACCTTCATTGAAAGCGGGCCCTCAAGGATTTTGCTGTAAACAGGTTCGATTGGTCTGATAACAATTCCTTCCTTGTGATTACCGCTAGCGTACTTTCCTTTTGCCCTTTCGATGAACTCATCTACAGTTTTGTAAGGAAGATTGTCTCCTGTTTCCTCAACAGGAACCATGTTCAAACCGGCAGCGTCACAAAAGACCTGCATGGTTTTCAGAGCAAGTCTTTTTCCCTGATCCATATCACGCAAAGTGAAAACGTACCATTCGGCAGTCACAAGCTTGAGCGGGTTCTTCTGAATACCTTCTCCACAGAACTCGCCCTGAACAGCAACGTTCTTTAAGCCAATAGCCTCAGCTCCCTTTTTGATTTTCTCAATCACATTATGCTTATGAACAAACTTCCAGGCCGGGCTAGTCTCATCATCAGCAATTTCGTAATTCCTTGAGCAGACTCCAAAATCACCGTCAATCAGATACATAGTCACGCTGGTTCCATCCATCTTGGTTGAGATGTAATATGGAACGCCCTTGAACTCATCAATAAGACCAGGTTCAGCCTGAACTCGGATTTCGTCAGTCTTTGGAATGCCGTGTGGAAAGTCCCCGATAACTCGTCCGCTACCAGTGGCAATTTCTGCAACTTCCCATTTCTTTACACCAAGCTGCTCGCTTACGATATCACCTGTCTTCCAGGCAAGACCATCGAGTGGTTCGATACCGTCCAGAATTGAAAGCGGCAAAACAAGTCCCTGAGAAACTTGTCCTCGGAAGTTTCTGGTTTTCATCAAAAAGCCTTCGCCATTCAAGTCGTTGCTTCTGTAACATCCGTCTCGCAGAAACTCAAACTCAGGCTTTATCGGCAAAAATGCATCCACTTCGAAATAAACGCATAAATCGTATTTCTTAAACTCGCCTTTTTTGGCAACACATTTCCATCCCAAAACGGAAACGACTTCTATCCTGTCAGCCCCTTCTATCGGCTGTACGTCCCAGATAGTCTGGACAC
>CAMVSS010000043.1 GCA_947170195.1 uncultured Treponema sp.
ATGATGTAGAATGGAAGAGCCGGATCCATGTCGCCTGAACGGGTTCCCATTACGAGACCTTCAAGCGGTGTGATACCCATTGATGTGTCATAGCACTGACCGTTTTTAACAGCACACATTGAAGCACCGTTTCCGACGTGAGCGATGATGACATTTGTGTCTTTCGGAGCCTTGTGAAGAAGGACTGAAGCACGTTTTGCTGTGTACAGGAATGAAGTTCCGTGGAAACCATAGCGGCGTGCACCGTATTTCTCATACCACTCTTTTGGAATTGCATAGCGGAATGAAGAAGCTGGCATAGTCTGGTGCCAAGCTGTATCCAAAACAGCAACGTGAGGAACGTTCGGGAGAACTTTCTGAGCAGCTTCGATACCCATGATGTTTGCAGGGTTGTGGAGTGGTCCCAAATCCTGAACTGAGCGGAATGTCTCCAAAACCTCTGGAGTAACTTTGACTGACTTAGTGAATTTGTCGCCGCCATGGAGAACGCGGTGACCGACAGCACCGATAACGCTCATGTCAGAAATAACGCCGTGATCTTTGTCAGTGATTGCGTTCAAAATCAATTCGATAGCTTCTTTGTGTGTCGGACAAGGGCTTTCGAGAACAAACTTGTCCTTTCCTTTTGGCTTGTGTGTGATTACAGAACCGTCCTGAGTAACGCGCTCTACAACGCCTGTTGCCAAAACATCTTTGTTGTCCCAGTCATAAACCTGATACTTAGCTGAAGATGAACCGCAGTTCAAAGTAAGAATAACCATGTATGTCTCCTAAAAAACAAGGTGGCAAAAGCACCGCAAGAAACACGGCAATCCGTCCACCATAGATTACCGTTAGAGTATAAAACTTTGAACCGTTCTTTTCAATTCATTATTTTCTATTATTTACACTCCATTTGCCTTTTAAAAATACAAATGATAGAATCACGGGGCGTACAAAACCAGTGCAGTAAATCTCACGGACGCACATGGAGGATTTTTACAAAAAAATGACAGACAGAATTCAGTTCAAGAAATTTTATCCGAATTACTATACGTTTTTAGTCAACGGCGCAATGGCACTGCTGACGGGAGCAATTCTTCCCTACCTCATCGAAGAAGCCAAACTGAGCTACACCGTTGCCGGCACACTGCTTTCAGCATTTGCCATCGGAAATTTTCTGGCAAGCTTCGTAAATCCGGCGCTCACAAAGGCAATCGGACGAAAACAGTCCGTTATCCTGACATCAATCTTCATGCCGCTCTGTCTGTTCACTCTTACGCTCCTTCCGCCAGTATGGGTGATGATAATCGCTTTCGTGCTGCTCGGAATAAGCCGCGGCGGATACAGTATCATCAACAACGCCTACATAAACGAAAACTCGGACGGAAGCCCATTCGCGCTGAACATACTCCACATGACTTTCGCTGTCGGTGCGTTCGCATCCCCGATGATCATGTCGCTCTTCTTCCATTTTAATTTTACATGGAAAGCAATAGTCTACACGATTTCAATCGCATCAACGATTTCAGTCTTCTTTCTGACAAGGCTCAAACTGAATCAAAAAAACGATAAAAAATCAGACGCTTCCAAAGACTCAACAACTCTTTCTGATAAAAAATCGCGCGCGTTCTGCAAGATGCCGCTTTTCTGGGTTTCCGGACTCCTGCTCTTTTTCTACCTCGGACTTGAAAACTGCGTAAACGGCTGGTTCGTCACATACTTCAAGAGCACCGGAATCATGTCAGTCACTTTTGCAAACAGCCTTGTCTCTTTCACATGGCTCGCGGTTCTCTTCGGACGACTGTTCACCGCGCTGATATCGACAAAAATCAAAAAGCAATTCATCATTCTGATTGACTGCGCCGCAACTGCAATATTTTTCGTGCTTCTGATTTCAACAAAAAGTCTTCCGGTCATAACGGTTTCAATCATCGGACTCGGATTTTTCTTTGCTGGAATTTATGCAACGACAGTCGCAAATGCGCACGCCGCAATCGCATCATCAGACTTCGGAACATCAATGCTGCTCGCAATTGCGGCGCTCGGCGGAATCATCACCCCGCAAATCGTCGGCTCAATTGCAGACCGAATCGGACTCATAGGAGCAATCGGCCTGCTGCTCGTGAATGTCAGCGGAATGATCGTACTCTCGCTCGTAAACCTGCGGCTCAAGAATTAGCAGGCTCTTCCGTTAGGAACTTCGAAAAAATCGCCAAAAGTAAATTTTCCGAAGTGCCCTTAGTCTTTAACGAAATCCTTTCTGTAAGGATTAAATATGTCGAGAAGGATACCGTCCTCAAGGCACACGCAGCCATGAATAACGCTGTTTGTCTTGAGCATGGTGTCCCCGGCTCGGACAACTTTCTTTACGCCGTCAATTTCAAATTCAAATGCACCGCTCACGACATAGGTAATCTGCGTGTGCGGATGCTGATGAAGGGCACCGACAGCACCTTTCTTAAACGTGTTCTCAACGCACATCAAGTCGTCGCTGTATGCCATTACGCGTCGGACAACACCCTCGCCCGCATTCTGCGCCTCAACATCCTTGTGAAATACCCATCTGTCGTTTTTCATTTTTATACCTCTAGTGTTTTAAGATACTTTGATTATAGGCAGACAGGCGGATAATTTCAAATCCCATAAAAAAAAGCCCGCCCAAAAAATCACAAGGCGAGCAAAAACCGCGGGATTCTATTAGTTCTCCAAGACATTTTCCACCGGCACTATGGAAAAACGACCTGCATATTCGCGGGCTTCCCTTGCCTGAGAAATGACCGTCACAGGATCATGGGCATCGGCATTGCACACAACCCGAACACCTTCCTGCGCGGCAAGCGTCCAGAATTCATCAACCGGATACGAATAGCGAGTTCCATTTTTAGTCGGCCAAAGCGGTTTATGCATTCCGAGACCGTTCACTTCAAGCGGAAGATCAAGATCCTTTGCAGCCGCAATAATTGCTTTCATGCAGGACTCGACATCGGAATTCCACTCCCTTCCATGCCCCATGCAAAGCTCTGGATGGGCAAGAAAAGCAAAAACACCGCTCCTCATCCCTTCGATAGTCTGATCAGTATATTCAAACAATTCTGCCTTTCCCATTTCAGGCGGAATATACAGATGGGACTTTCCTTTTACAAGCCAATGTGAGCCCAATATAAGATAATCAGCCCCAAACTCCCCTTTCAGACCTTCCTTATACCAGCTGAGAAGATTTTTATCCCACTCGCATTCAAAACCAAGATACACGGGAAACTGGGAATCAGATTTTAGGGCGTTGACTTCGGACACATAACCGGACGCTTCCTGCACGGACATACGGATTTCAGGCCAATAATCCGGCGTTGTCGCAGGATACGGACAATGATCCGTAAATCCCAGAGCCGTACAGCCGTCAGTCACAGCCTGATTATAATAATCTATCGGATGCCCCACAGCATGACCGCACAGATATGTATGAGTATGAAAATTTGAGATTGGACACATGTCAGACAGCATATCACTAAGAATTGAATTTAACAATTTTTCCGCAGGTTATAGAAGTCCGTTTTTTCTCAGATCTTCAACAACCTTTTTTGTGAATTTTTCAGCTCCGGCAGTGCTTAAATGATCCAATCCGTCAGAAAAGAGCGTCAGATCAGATGCAAATTCAGGATCCTGCGTATACTCCAAAAACTTTATATCAGGATATTTCTGCAAAAGTTCTTTTACGAAACGGTCATAATCAGCTGAAAATTCTTTGTTCTCCGCAAAACGGTCGAAAAGGCATGTCGTTATCGGGCTTGCCACGAGCACGGGACGGAATCCATTCTCATAGCAGAAATCAATCATTTTTGTGATTCCCGCCATATTTTTTACATAACCGGCCTGGCCTGCGTCTTTACCCATTACCAGATTGTAGAGCTGATCGGCATGCATTTTTAAAATCTCATCATCAGCAATGAACGGAACGGCAAGTTTTGGAAGAGAAATCAGGTACATCTCCTCAGGCGGAATATCATTTATAATCTTAAAAAGCTTGTCCTTTGCCGACAAAACAGGGAACTTCGCGAACATGATATCTTCTTTCAGCGAATAATTCGGAATATCCTCGCGAGAATACATTCTGTAATAAAACGGACGTCGCTCAGGCAAATCTTCAACCCACTGGGTGATCTCAAAATACTCGATCATAAGCACGACGGCGGCATTCTTTTTGAAATGCGGAGCGAACATCTTCAGGATCTTAAAATCATCCTCATAGCGTTCACCCATCAGTCCAAAATTAAAACCATTTACATCAGGAACGACATCAAATTTGAAATGCATGCCTACATGAGACGAACCGATCGCCGCCACCTCAATATCATCCGGAACCTTTGAGAATTTATAAACATCATTCTCAGATTTCCAGTAATTTGTATTTATATACGCGAGATTCAAAGCACAAAGAAAAAGAACTGCGATTCCAAGTGCGACAGAAATTTTTATAATCAATTTTTTCATATTCTTCCTCACTACACCGCTTAGAACTGATTGTAAATAAACTCAGATGACTGCGATGAATTAAGCAGCAAACACAAAATCAAAACGACAATCAAAACCGTATACAAAACCCAGCGTTTTAAAAGAGGCATTTTTCTGATTTTGACAAGCCCCTCCTCGTTTCGCGTTGAAAAGCTGATCCATGCGAACACACATACCAGAACAAACATTTCAAATAGATAACTCAAAGTACCATTCGTCGGCATCTGCTTGAGATTAATAAATTTGATCACAAACTTTTTAATGTGGCCAAGGCTCGGGGAACAGAAAATCAAGAAGAGCTCCTGCGGAACTGTCGAAAATTTCTTGAAGATCTTTATTACAGATTCCAAATTGTCAGCACGGAACAAAATCCACAGCAAAGAAATCACTATGAAAGTGAGGACAACATTGAAAATTTTCAATGCGCGGCTTTTATCAGAAATATGCAATGCTAATTTTATTTTTCCACGAAGATTTTTCGTCGCCCTTTCCAAGCAAAGTATGACTCCGTAAGAAAGTCCCCAAAGCAAAAAATTAACGGTAGAACCATGCCAAATGCCACTCACAAAAAAGGTTATGAGCAGGTTCAGATAGATTCGAGGAACACAAACCCGGCTGCCTCCGAGAGGAATATAAATATAATCGCGCAACCAGCTGCTCAAAGAAATGTGCCATCTCCTCCAAAACTCGCCTACGCTTCTTGAAAGATATGGGTGATCGAAGTTTTTTCCGGCATCGAAGCCCAAAAAGCGGGCCACACCGATTGCCATGTCGCTGTAACCAGAAAAGTCACAATAAATCTGAACTGAATACAGAATTACCGCCAGAAGAACCGCACAGCCATTAACAACATCTATCTGCCCGTAGACAAAATTAACATACAGGGCGAGCTGATCGGCGATAAGAAGTTTCTTGAACATTCCCCAGAAAAAAAGTTTTATTCCGTCGGAAGAAAAATCATAATCAAACTCCCGATTCTCCTTCAGCTGCGGGATAAGATTTTTTGCCCTTTGAATCGGTCCGCTAGAAAGGCACGGGAAAAAAGTAACGAATGCGGCGAGCGTCAAGAAATTCTTCTCGCAAGGAACTTTTTCCTGATAGACATCCGCGATATATCCGATGCTCTGAAAAGTGTAAAAAGAAAGTCCAAGAGGGAAAATCAGAGAGAGCTGATGAGAGAAAAGGCTTTCCGAAATTCCAGCCGCATATTTAAAAAACAGCAGTGGAAGAAGATCCAAGAACAATATTATGTAGAAAAAAATTCTTGATTTATGAGACGAAAGAAAAATCGAGCCAAAATAAGTGAGCAGCACGATAAAAAGTATCAAAGGCAAAAATTTTATGCTTGCGAAAGCATAAAAAACAAGGCTGGAACCAAAAATAAGGAACTGAACGCCGGTGACCTCATTAATCTTTATTCTGCCACCAACTTTTTTGATTAGAAAAAACAAAAAAGATACGACGCCAAAAAAAATAGCAAAAGAAAATGAAATAAAAGACATTTATACACCTGAAAAGAATCTGTTTGGCATATTTTACTGCATTTTGAATTAACTAATCAACAAAACACACTTCATTGTCTAAGCGTATGCATTTCATTATAATAGAAAAACTATGTCAGAACGAAATCCAAACGAACTTTGCCACTGGGCTGACCAGCAGGCTGAACGAATCATCAAGCAGAAGGGAGAGCGCGATTCATACACATGCGCTTCAGGAATCACTCCATCAGGAACTGTCCATATCGGAAACTTCCGCGAGATTATCACGGTTGATTTAGTCGTACGAGCACTCCGAGATCGCGGCAAGAACGTCCGCTTCATCTATTCCTGGGATGACTACGACGTATTCAGAAAAGTACCGGCAAACATGCCAAAACCGGAAGAACTCGAAAAATATCTCCGCTACCCTATCACCATGGTACCGGACACATTCGGTCGTGACGAAAATTATGCGCGCCACCACGAAGTTGATATCGAGACTCAGCTTCCGCGCGTCGGAATCCATCCGGAATTTCTGTACCAGGCAAGCCGCTACCGCGCGAACCGTTACGCCGAGGGCATGAAAATCGCAATGCAGAAACGCGATGTCATCAAAAAGTGCCTCAACGAGTACCGGGACGACGAGCACAAAATGAAGGACAGTGACGTTTACTGGCCTGTAGCCGCATTCTGCTGCAAATGTAACAAAGACGAAACAGAAATCCTCGAGTACGACGGCGAGTACGGAATCACTTACAAATGTAATGCGTGCGGTCATGTCGAAAAGGGCGATTTGCGCACATCAAAAGAATTCAAGCTCGGTTGGCGCGTTGACTGGCCAATGAGATGGAACGAAGAAAAAGTCTGCTTCGAACCGGGCGGAAAAGACCATATCTCACCGGGCGGAAGTTACGACACGGCAAAACTCGTCTCAAAACAGCTCTACGGATGGGATGCGCCAGTCACAATGAAATACGACTTCGTAAAACTCAAGGGCGTTCCTGGAAAAATGTCTTCTTCAAAGGGAAAGGTAATTTCACTCGTTGACGCACTCGAAGTTTACCAGCCGGAAGTTCTGCGCTACATCTTCGCATCAAACAAAGTCGACCACGAATTCTCAATCAGCTTCGACCTCGACGTAATCACGCTCTACGAAGCATACGACCGCACAGAGAGACTTGTTTGGGGAGTCGAGCAGCCAAAAGAAAAGGACGAGGCTAAAAAAGAGCAGCTCCTCCTCCGCGAAAAACGACTTTATGAATTGAGCCAGATTGATGGCATGCCGAAAGTAATGCCTTATCAGGTTCCATTCCGATTGCTCACAACTTTGCTCCAGACATACTCAGGCGACGTTGATGCCGTAATCAAATCTTTGGGCGACGTAAAACCGGAGCAGGAAGAAACACTCCGACGCCGTGCCGCATGTGCATGGTATTGGATCAACGAAAGTGCCCCTGACTGCGCTCCTGACATGTGCTTCACCATCCGAAACGACGGAAGCAAGGCAGACGACATCACAGGAGACATGCTCACAGCAGTAAAACGTGTCCGTGACGAAGTCGTTCCGAAAGTCGGAAGCTACGCACTCGACAAAGAATGTCAGCAGGCAATGTACGATATCGCGACAGAACTGGGGCTTGAGTCAAAGGCTCTGTTCACCGCGCTCTATCATGCCCTCATCAACAAGGATCAGGGACCACGCCTCGCAAACTTCATGAAGATTATCGGAAAAGAGCGCCTGAACCAGATTTTGTCAGTTTATTAATAAAATTCCCGCAAAATCCGGTAACACAGCAAAAAACGGCCCAGACTATGTCTGGGCCGTTTTTTTTACAGATTCCGCGCACAAATAGAAAAAATAAGGGAATACTTTTTGCAGTGTTGGATTTTTCAATAAAATAATGTACACTAATCTTCAATCAAAAAAAATAAAAAAATTGAAGGTATATAATGTCGCTCATATCCTTTCCATTCTTATTTTTCTTCACAAGCGTTGCAATTTTATATTTTCTGTTGGAAACTTTGCAGAGACGCTACTCGCAGAACAGCACACTTGTTACCCAAACCTTTATTTTTATCGCAAGCTTAACTTTCTATGCACTCGCAGGACTCTCTTTTCTTCCATATATTATCTTCATAACAGTCGTCACATATTTCGGTGGCTTGGTCAGCGCAAGAGAAAACTGTCCTCGCCCGCTGTTTTTTGTCTTCATAATTCTTGATGTGGCTCCTCTCTTGTTCTTCAAATATGCGCCACAAATTTCCATGAAGTTTTTTTCAAAACAGCTTTCGCTGCTCTTTCCGCTCGGTCTTTCGTTCTATACTTTCCAGAGTCTCAGCTACATCGCCGATGTATATAGAAAAAAAATTCCTGTGGAGAAGAATTTTCTGACCGTAGCCGCATTCGTAAACTTTTTTCCATGTCTTTCGAGCGGTCCAATCCAGCGTGCCGGAAATTTAATTCCGCAGCTCAAGGCTCCACGAAGCTTTGATTACGACAATGCCACGGACGGAATGAAACTCTTTGCATGGGGCATGTTCAAAAAACTGCTCATCGCAGACCAGCTCGCGCTTTATGTAAATTTCGTTTATTCGCAGCTCGACAGCATCCACGGTTTTGCAGCTCTCATAGCCGCAATAATGTATCCTCTTCAGGTTTACTGTGATTTTTCCGGCTACAGCGACATGGCGATCGGTACCGCCCGCTTTCTGGGCTTCGACGCGGGAAAAAACTTTGACCATCCGTTCCTGGCAACCAGCCTCGGCGAGTTATGGAGAAGATGGCACATCTCTTTGAGCAGCTGGTTGAGAGATTATATCTACATTCCGCTCGGAGGAAGCAAAGTTTCACTCCCAAGAATCTACACAAATCTCATGATCACATTTATTGTCAGCGGAATCTGGCATGGTTCCACACTGAATTACCTGTTCTGGGGTTGCGGTGTCGGTCTGTTTGTATGCATTGAGCGCGCTACAAAAAACGTCCGCTCGCAGGCAAAGTCAGCACTGCGCATTTCCGCTGACAACCGCCTTTGGAATGCAGTTTGCGTAATTTTTACATTCATCCTGTTTGCAGCTCTTTGTGTCATATTCAGGGCGGAAAGCCTCAAGTCATCTGTAATTTTCTTCAAAAAGATTTCGCAAGTTCCTGTCGAGCTTGTCCAGACTCTAAGAGTTCCGACCATTGGTCACATAAAATCTTCTGTCGCCGCTTTCACAGATATAAGCCGGCTTCAGATTGACAGCTCAAGAACCGGAGATTTGTTAACACTCATCGAAATGTTTGCATGGCTTTTCATTTTCCTGGGAATCAGCATCTCGACCTTCAAGAAAAGCGGCCTCGAGATTGTCAGGAGCTTTTCTTCAGCAAAGAGATGGATTTTGTACACTATTCTTTTAATCGTATTGGTAATGAATCTTCTCTTAAATTCAACCCAATCTTCCGAGTTTATTTACAATCAGTTTTAGGAGCGCAAATTTTGAAAAAGTTTTTTACAAAGGTTTCTTTACTGCTTTTGATTTTAATCTCATTCTTCCTTATTTTAAATTTCGCTTACAAACGAACAAATTATTGGAAATCAGAAAACGATATCTATAAATTCCGCAACATCCCGGATAACATCGAGCTTGCTGCAATCGGCTCATCACACGTATCGATGCATTTTAAATTCGACGTAGTTCCAGAAATAAACGCTTTCAACTTCGGAGTAAAAGGCGAGCTTTACAACTACGATTACAAGATGCTCAAGCAGTTCTCCCCTCACTTCAAGAAAAATGCGCTTGTAATCCTTATGATAGAGTATCCTGAAATCTTGCAGCGCAACGGCAACGACGATTTCTCAATCGCTTCATACTACAGACTCCTCGACAAGCAGAACATCGATGACTATTCATTCAAAAACTATATTGTGTTCAAAGTATTTCCAATACTATCCGCAAAAAGAAATATTTGGAAAATTTTTGATGACATCAAAGAAAATGAAATGTATATACTCACTCATCCAAAAATGGCAAAACCATCCCTGCCGGGCGATGAAGTTGTAAAATATCGCGCAGAATGGCGTTACAATTCTTGGAGACAGGCACAAGACGAAGAAAAAGGTTTCGAAGAAAATTTTGCTGATATTTCAAAGATGATCGATTTCTGTCTGGAGCACGAGTTCCGACCAGTTCTTGTGGCAACACCGCTGATGAAGACTCTCACGGATCATTTCGACAAAGATGAGACTTTCATGAACTACTACAACAGGTTCACTGACGGTCTTCTGAAAAAATACCCTGGACTTCAATTCTTTAACTATAGCCACGACGAAGAGTTCCAGTCAAACCTTCTGCTCTTCGGAGATGCCGTCGAGCACCTGAACACAACCGGCGCAGAAAAGTTTACGCGCAAAGTTGTGGAAGATTTCAAGAAAAACGGTCTTCTTTAATTTTCTTTAAAGACTGCGGATAATAGCGCAGCGCATTTTGGCAAAGACAATCTCAAGCCGCGGCAATTCGACAGGAAGTGCGGAACAATCGCTTCAAGTGATAATCAGCACTTCCTTAATTATTTTTGCTTCCCGTCGCTTGCGAATATAAAAACAAGGGCAAGAAGATACGGCAGGGCGAGAAGAATTCCTGACGGTATCTGCGAAAAACTGCTGAAGTTCTGAATATTCGCAGCAAAAAATCTAGCAATAGAAAAAACGAGCACAGATACGAAAGTTCCCACTACCTTTTTTCTTCCGAGGAATACCGCTGCCAGCGCAAGCCAGCCCGTACCGCTTGAAACTCCGGGAACAAAGCTTGAAAGCCTGAGAGTCATAACGCAGCCCGCAAGCGCACACAATACGGATGCAATTCCCCACGATGCGATTCTGATCCTTTTAGTATTAATTCCGCCCGCAAGCAGAACAGCCTCGTCGCTTCCAGTAATTCTGAGGTAGAGCCCCTTCCTGCTCCTCTGCAAAAATGCACCGACAGCCAAGCAGACCGCGAAAGCAAAAATCGTGGTAAAAAGATTCGCCCTGAAACCATCCAAAGCAAAACCATCCGCAACGAGAACGCCCCTCGTCTTAAAAAAAACAACCGAAAAAAGAGAAATCAGTCCGCTGCACACCAAGTTGAGAGCCAGCGAAATCAAAAACGGATTCACGGAGCATTTTTCTATCAGAACACAGAACGCAGTTATGAAGACAAAAGAGCACAGGAGTGACAAAAAAATTGCAAAAACAACAACTATGCCGTTCGCAGCCACAGGACCAAATACCGGTGCAAGCACCGGCAATAACACAGGTGCAAGCAAAGCTGAAAAAGCGAAGCACAGGAAAGCCCCCATATTCACGATTCCTTCCGCAAAAATTGCCATTCTGCCAGCATACTCAGAGCAGAGAGCTCCGAAAGAAGCAAGCATGAGCGGAGAAGCAATCACCAAAATCTGGAAAACAGCATTCATTTTTTACCTCCCCTGATAAAACTGATTTTTCCGCCTACAACCAGCGAAAAAGCGGTAATCAGCAGTACTATTCCTTGAAGCAGCACCGAAACATCAAACCCGAAGTTGTGGGTCAGAACGATTTTATCAGCCAGAGTGTAAACCAGGGACAAAAACACCGAAACAGGCATCACCAGCAGAGGATTCGTGCGGGAAAGCAGGGCGCATGAAAGTCCGTTCCAGCCCAGACCGGCATAAAATCCCTCGTGGCAGGTATAATACGTTCCGGTCACGGCAAAAAATCCCGCAAGACCGTGGAGAGCGCCAGAAATCAGCATCGGGACGATTATAGAAAAATTCTTCGGATATCCGGAATATATGGCAAATTCATCCGCAATTCCAAAAATACAGATTCTCTTCCCGAAAACGGTTCGATATATTACAAAACCGCCCAGAAGACACAAGGCGACCGACATAAAAAAAGTCACATTGAAACTGGACGGAAGCAAAATATGCCCAAACCTGAAATTCTCCGGAATAAACGGAGTGGCAAGAAGATTCCCTTCCGCAGTTCGGAAACGCCCCGAAACCTCACCGTCAATCAGCGGAATAAGTGCCGCGGACATCAAGAAAGTAGTCAGCAGTTCCTTTGCCCCGCGTTTTATACGAAGCAGGCAGCAAAACAGATTGAGAAAGGCGCAAAAACCCATCGCAAGCAAAGCCGCAAAGCAAAGCGAAAAAACAGGCGGAATATTTTTTGCGAAGTTCAGGAAAATCGCCGTAATAAAACCTCCGGCATAAACCTGCCCCTCCCCGCCAAGGTTCATCTGGCCGTTTTTGAGAGCAAACACGCTGCCCAAAGCGCACACCATCAGAAGCCCTGCATAATTCAAAGTATTTCCGACATAAAAAAGATTCATAAGATCACTCCACGCCCTTTTTCCTGAGCACACCGCCCTCAAGAAAGTAGACCTCGTCCGCGACCCCCTCAGGAAACTCAGCGGAAGACAAGACCAAAATCGTTTTACCCTTGGCAACAAAACGCTTCATCTCTGACACAAAGAAACTCTCGGCATTAAAATCAAGGCCTTGCAGGGGATTGCACAAAATCAAAAAATCAGGCTTTCCGCTCAGCTCTTTTTCAATCATCAGCTTCTGGAGCATTCCCCCGCTAAGGGAACTGACTTTTTCATCAGGGAGAATCTGCACCCCCGCCTTTTCGATCCGCGCCTCGGCAAGTTTTCGGGTCGCAGCAGTTTTTACCGTTGCCGTCAGCAGCTGCTCAACGGTGAGCCCAGGGTTTGAGCCGCGGTAATGCTTGTCAGTAGGCAAAATTCCGGTCCCGCCCTCGCGCAAAAACGAACGCACAAGCCTTGCATCAGGCATTTTTTTAGCAAGATTGATGATTTTTTCCCCGTCCCCGCCATAAAAATGCACAAATCCGCGAGCTTTTTCGTCCGCCATGCCGGTAAGGATATTCTCAAGGGTCGAAAGTCCGCTCTCCTGCTGCCCGGAAATCAGCGTAATCTTATTTTTCTGAACTTCAAACGAACATTCAAGGATTGCCGGAGAATCTTTTGGCCTTGCATACAAATTCTCGACTTTTAAAATATTTTGAGGGGGAAGTCTCCCCCTAACTCCAATAGGACTCGCTTCGCCAAGAAGGTTCCCTTCTTGGCTCCGCTCACCTATTTCCGTTACCCCTTCAAACGGGGGCACCGCCCCCGTAACGCCCCCGGCATCACCACCGCTGTTTTTGCCAGCTTCGCCGGCTTTGTCAGGCCTTTCAGAATCAGCATATTTTTTCGAAAAAGAAAAATCATTTCTATTAAAATTCTTCACATCGTCATACACCGCGCGCACTTTTCCTTTTACAAGCACGGTTATCGTATCGGCGTAAGAAACAGCCTCTATCATGCTGTGCGTGATCAGAATCACCGTCACATAT
>CAMVSS010000044.1 GCA_947170195.1 uncultured Treponema sp.
TTTCATCTTATTATGAAAATTATGTCAACAATCCAAATTATGACAAGAACAGAAAAAAACACATTTCCCTGACTAAAAAAGCAATAACATAACAAAGAAAAACAACGCTACGCCGTGGAGCACCTGCGCAGCAGTACCGCCTGCGGTATGGAGCGGAAGCGGAAGTGCGCAATGGCGACAGTTAGAAATGGTTGCGCCATGAGAATTCCTTTGAAAATTGTCTGTTTACTTTTGATGTTTTAATGAACGATGATAAAAAGCGCGGAAACTTCTTGACTTTAAAAAGTAAACACGGTTTAATAATAAGTGAACACGGGGTGTTAAAAGTGAACAAAAGCTTATCCCGCAAAAAGCAAAAATAAACGGAAGGTCTGCTTCTGCAACGGAGGTAAAATTGCGTAAACCGAATGCTGAGGTCGCGGCAAAAATCAGGGCTGCGGTCACCGAACTCTTAAAAACAAAAGAACCTTCTCAGATCGGTATGCGCGACATTGCTTCTCTGTGCGGAATCACTGCGGCAAATATCTACCATTACTATCGGAACAAAGACGAGCTGTTGAATGAAATCTCCCTTTCGATGGACGGTGGCAGGACGGCCGGTGTTTTTGCTGAAAATCTCGATCAGAAAAATAGTGTCGCTGACACTGAAAATAAAAAGAGGAATGGTATGAAAGAAGTATCTGCGCTTATTAATTACAGACCGAGCATCAAGGTCGTTGACGCAACTTTGCGTGACGGTGGTCTTGTAAATGATTTTTTCTTTCCGGAAGGATTTGCGAAGGCTCTTTACGAGGCAAACGATGATTATATCCGTACAGTAGTAGGTGACAACAACACTGATCGCAAGATTGCGGTGATGGCTGATGTCGGTCGCACGGATTTTAAGACAGATATCCGGCCTAAAAACGAAAGCCCGGTTGATCTCATCCGTGTCGCCACATATCTTCATCAGATTCCTGGCGCAATCGAGATGATCGAGGATGCTCACAACAAGGGCTATGAGACTTCATGCAACATCATGGCAATCTCCACCGCTCAGGATGCGGACATCCGTTCAGCTTTGGACATAATCGGTCAGTCTCCGGTTGACGTAATCTACATCGTGGACAGCTACGGCTCTATCTACCCGGAGGCTATGGCTCGAATCGCAGACGTATATGGAGAATTTTCCGCAAAATACAACAAGAAGCTGGGAATCCACGCGCACAACAATCAGCAGCTTGCGTTCGCAAACACGATTGAGGCGGTGGGAGACGGTGTCGATTATCTTGATGCCACATACGGCGAGATGGGGCGTGGTGCCGGAAACTGTGCCATTGAGCTTCTCATCGGTTTCCTCAAGAATCCGAAATACAACATCTATCCTGTGCTCGACTTCTTGGAGAAGCACGTAAAGCCTATGAAAGAATCCGGCGTAAAGTGGGGATATGACATTCAGTATCTCCTGACGGGGCTTTTCAACCAGCATCCGAGGACGGCAATAGCTTTCACCAAGGACGGGAGGAAGGACTACACCGAATACTTTAAGGAACTGACATCTCAGGAATAGGATGACGGCCTGCGCGGATTTTTCTTCGCAGGCTTTTTTTTTCAAAAATTCCTGCTAATAATAATTAACTTTGTACAACACAATCTGAAATGCTAGTATCAGTATTATGATTAAGATTCTTGCACGGATTTTCATTCGCAATTCTCAAAACTTTTCTGATTCTGAAGTTCGCTCAAAATACGGTGTTCTCTGCGGTGCTGTCGGAATTTTCTTCAACTTCCTGCTTTTCTCCTCAAAACTGGTGGCGGGAATCTTTTTTTCAAGCGTTGCTGTCATTGCCGATGCGTTCAACAATCTCTCGGATGCGGCGACTTCCCTGATCCAGCTGCTTGGTTTCAAGCTGAGCCTTAAGGAACCTGACGCGGAGCATCCTTTCGGGCACGGGCGGATTGAATATATTGCCGGACTAATAATTTCATTTATCATTTTGCTGATGGGCTTCGAGCTTTTCAGGACGTCGCTCTTCTCGATTTTTCCGAGGCTCGCTGATTTTAATTTTTTTGACAGTCATTCGTCTTCCGAATTCTCTGGTAATGCACCGGCAGACGTGGATTCTTCTTTCGGGCTTCTTTTTGTTTTGGCAGGCTCGATCGCTGTAAAATTCTACATGTTCGTATATAACTTTCTGATTGCAAAAAAGATTGATTCCGCTTCGATGAGGGCCGCGGCGAAAGACAGTCTCTCCGATACTTTCTCAACGTTTGTCGTAATCATCTCGGTCCTGCTGAGTCCGCTGACCGATTTTCCTATTGATGCTCTGGCCGGCTGTGTAGTTTCCTGCTTCATCCTGTACACCGGGTTTGACAGCGCGCGGGAGACGGTCGCTCTTCTTCTTGGAAAAGCTCCGAGCGAGGAGCTTGTCGACCGGATTGAAGAGGAGCTTCTGAAGCATCCGCCGATTACCGCGATGCACGATCTGATTGTGCATGATTACGGTCCCGGCCGGCGCATGATTTCTCTGCATGCGGAAGTTCCGGGTGATGACGACATTTTTGAGCTTCATGAGGCGATTGACGGGGCTGAATCTGCGATCGCAAGAAAAATCGGCTGCTCCGTTGTTATCCACATGGATCCGGTGGACGTAAATGATCCTCATCTCGCCGAAATAAAATCTTTCCTTTCAGATTTGATATCAAGAATTGATTCGGCACTCACCGTGCATGATGTCAGAATCGTCGGAGGTTATAAAAAAGGCTCGCTGCTGTTTGATGTCGTAAAGCCGTTTGGGCTTGATATTGTTGACGGCGAGTTAAAGAAGATGATTTCTTCCGCTGTCAGAAAATCGTACCCGCAGCTCCGATGTCTCATTACGGTTGAGAGTCCTTTCTTGCGGTGACGGCTTTCCAATCCGGAAATTTTTCAGTAAACTGAACTCATTATGATTACAAGAAACACAGGTTTTTCAAACTTAACAGCCGGTTATCTCTTCCCTGAGATCGCCCGACGTCGACGTGAATATGCTGCTTCTCATCCTGAGGCAAAAATTATTTCTCTCGGAATTGGAAACACGACAGAACCTCTTTCAAAACACATCGCAAAGGCAATGAGCGACTACTGTCTCGGCCTTGCGACTCCAGAGGGCTATTCTGGCTATGGTGATGAGCAGGGAAATACCGCGCTCAGGGAGAAAATCGCTGATGTTTTCTATAAAGGCATGGCTGATGCCGGCGAAGTCTTCATTTCTGACGGCGCAAAATGCGACATCGCCAGAATTCAGACTCTCTTCGGAAAAAATGTAAAAGTCGCGGTTCAGGATCCTGCTTACCCTGTCTATGTCGATGGCAGCGTCGTAGTAAGTGCTGCCGGATGTGCCAAGGCTGACGGAAGCGGCTACGAGGGTATCACATATCTCCCTTGTACCGAAGACAATGATTTCTTCCCGGACCTTTCAAAAATCGAGAAGAACACTCTGATTTATTTCTGCTCGCCGAACAACCCGACTGGAGCTACGGCTACAAAAGAGCAGCTGAAAAAACTTGTTGATTTCGCGCTTGCAAATGAATGCATCATCATCTATGACGCAGCATATTTCGCATTTATCCGCGACAAAAATCTTCCAAAGTCTATCTATGAGATTCCAGGTGCCATAAAATGCGCCATCGAGGTAAACTCATTCTCAAAGCCTGCCGGATTCACAGGCGTACGTCTCGGCTGGAGTGTCGTGCCGAACGAGCTTAAGTTTGCCGACGGAACTCCTGTAAACAAGGATTGGAACCGCGTAATGACGACTCTCTTCAACGGTGCCTCTAACATCGCTCAGGCGGGCGGTCTTGCAGCCCTTGATGAGCAGGGACTCAAGGACATGACGGAGCAGGTTGACTACTATCTTGAGAACGGCAAGCTCATCAAGAAGACTCTTGAGGGAGAAAACTTCAAGAAGCTGGGCGTTCAGGCTTACTTCACCGGAAACGGTCCTTATGTATGGGCTAAATTCCCTGAAAAAAAGAGCTGGGATGTGTTCGATGAGATCCTGAACCAGTGCCATGTCGTTACGACTCCGGGTTCAGGTTTCGGTCCTTCTGGCGAGAGCTTTATCCGATTCAGTTCATTCGGACACAGGGCTGATATCGAGGAGGCTTGCAAAAGGCTTTCTTCATTTTCGCTCTGATAAAATACAGCTGATTTAAAACAAAAAAGGGAGCCGCTTTTTTGAAGCGGCTCCCTTTTTTTATGTCTTTAGGGCGTGCCTGAATGGTCAAGAACTTATAGTTCCGCCGTTTGCCGCCGCCATTTTCTTTTCGAGTTTGTTCATGAACAGCGGGCTGAGGACTCCGAAAATACACATCGCGATCAGAACCCAGCATACAGGTGAGCTGAAGAAAATCATCGGATCACCGTTTGAAAGCATGAGAGATCGGCGCAAGCCTTTTTCTCCGAGAGGACCAAGAATCAGCGCGAGGACGATTGCGGCATTGTTCAGCTCGAACTTTCGCACGAGGTAGCCCAAAATACCGAAAATCATCATGATCACGACATCTGCAAAAATCTTTCGGATTGCGAACGATCCGACGATGCAGAGGACGATGATGCACGGAATCAGAATTGCGTCTGAGAGCTTTGCGATTTTTGCGAAGCCTTTGCAGCCCAAAAGTCCGATTCCCAGCATGAAGAACTGAACCAGAACGAATCCCGCGAAGAAAGTGTAGGTCATCGGCGCATATTTTGTGAACAAATCTGCGCCCGGCTGAAATCCCTGGATGATAAGTCCGCCCATCAAAATTGCGGTGACTGATTCGCCAGGAATCCCGAGCGTGAGCATCGGAATCAGAGAGCCGCCGGTAACGGCATTGTTCGCAGCTTCGGAAGCCGCAACGCCCTCGATAGAACCTTTTCCGAATTCCTCAGGGTGCTTTGAAAGCTGCTTGTTCGTGTTGTAGCTCATGAAGCAGGCGATTGAAGCGCCAGCGCCCGGCAGGATGCCGATTATGTTTCCGATAATCCAGCCGCGCAAAATGGTCGGTGTGATTCGCTTGATTTCACCACCTGTAACGACCATCTTGTCTTTGACCTTCGCGGCTTCCTGTCGGCGTACGATTGCTTTTTCTGCAAGAATCAAAGCCTGCGACATCGAGAACAAGCCGATGAGAGCGCATGTGACATTGATTCCCTCGTAAAGCGAATCCTGACCGAACATGAAGCGCGGAATTCCGTTGATCGGATCCATGCCGATTGTTGAGATCAGAAGACCGAGCGCGCCGCTCATAAGACCTTTGAGCATGCTCTTGGTTGAGACGCCGGCGATAATCGTGAGTCCGAAGATCGAAAGCCAGAAATATTCAGGCTGCTTGAACTGCATCGCAAGCTGGGCCAGAACCGGAGCGAAGAAATACAGCGAAATACAGCTGAGAAGTCCTCCGCAGAAAGAAGAAAAACAAGATACGGCAAGTGCTTTTCCCGGCTTTCCCTGCTTCGTAAGTTCGTATCCGTCGAGGGCGGTTGCGGCTGAGGCAGGTGTTCCCGGCGTATGAATCAAAATAGCCGAGATCGAGCCTCCGAAGATTGCTCCGCAGTAGATTCCTCCGAGGACGATTAGTCCTGTTTCCGGTCGCATCGTGAATGTCATCGGAAGAAGAAGCGCGACACCCATTGCTGCGGAAAGTCCTGGCAGACAGCCGATGACGATTCCGAGCGCGGTACTGAGCGCCATTGCGATCAGGTTTATAGGAGCGAGCGCGTTTACGAATCCTGCGCCCATGAGCGATAAAGTCTGTAACATCTTGGAACCTCCTACAAAAGTGCGTCGAACAAAAGTCCGCGGATAAGATTCACTTTAAGCACCAGGTTGAAGGTGACAAAGACCAGAGCAAGGATCGCTGCCGTGGTGATTCCGATTGTGACAGGCTTGATTTTTAGTCGCCAGAGAACCAGAACCATAAAGAGCACGGTCGCAGGATAAAATCCGATGAAAAAGAGAAGCGCAAGGTAAACGAGCGCAAGCCCAAGAACCGGGAAGAACTGGTGCGGCAAAAATCCCTTGAACAGAAGGACAATGTCGCTGACCAGTCCCTGTTTTCGGGATGCAATCAGCGTTTTTACAAGATAAAGCGTTGTAAGCGATGCGAGCACGATGATGATGAACCGCGGATAAATCTGGGCGTCTGCCGGAAGATGCATGTTCATCACACCGAACCAAATACATATCGCATACATAAACGAAATTACGCCTATGTCCGATTTTTTCATAAAAACTCCGATCCCCGCCTATTTGAAAATCTCTGCCAATGTGTTTGCGCAGAAGTCATACTGCTGGTTGATGAGAGCACCTGTAGCAGCAGGATCTTTGAATTCTGTCGTCATGTGAGCTTTTTCGCTTGCAGCTTTGTATTCCGGGTCTTCCATGATGCTCTTGAAAGCGTTTGCGTAGAAGTCGATGGCTGCTTTTGGAGTTCCTTTTGGTGCTACGATACAGCGTGCAGAGCCATACCAGTCAGGATAGTATCCGAGCTCACCGAGGGTAGGGGTGTCAGGATATTCCGGGATGCGCTTTGTGTCGAATGTTCCGAGAACTTTGAGCTCAGAAGCGAATGAAGTGAAATCCGCTACCTTTGCTACAGAGAAATCAACCTCGCCCTGTCGGAGCGCAAGAAGCTGATCGGCAGTTCCGCCGTAAGGAATGGCTGTGTATTCAAAGTTTGCTGAATGAGCGAGAAGCTGTGAACCGATGTGGTTTGATGCCTTGTTTCCGTTTGTTGATGCCTTGAGTTTCTTCGGATTTGCCTTTGCGTACTCAACGAGGTCGTTCAAAGTGTTGAAAGGACTTTTTGCAGAAACGAGGACTACAGAAGTCTCTACTACGTGGTTTGCGATTGGTTCTACTGATTCTACTGTGTAAGAACCGAGGTGATCGATGATGTTTGAACAGAATGTCGGAAGGTTGATGAATCCGAGTGTAAGTCCGTCCGGCTTTGCCTTTGCGAGGGCTGTCCATCCGATTGAGCCTGAACCACCTTCCTTATTGTCGATGATGACTGACTGACCGATGTATTTTTCTGCATAAGATGTAAGTACGCGGGCTGTGTTGTCGGTTCCGCTTCCTGCCTTGTATGCAACGATCATTGTGACTGTGCCGGATGGTTTCCAGTCTCCGGTCGATGCTGCTGTCGAATTATTGTCTTTTCCTTTGCAACCTGCAAGTGAAATAAGTGCGGCTGCGGCCATTGTTGCAAAAAATGCTTTTTTCATAAAAAAATTCCTCCTCAAAATAAGCATTCTTTTAGTATACAGCAGTTTTTTAGAAAAATGTATTTATTTCGGAGGATTTTTATAAACGTCGGAGCTGAGCCTACAAGCGGAACGAGTATCCCATGTTCAGTTTGATTGCCTGACCTTCTGAATTCTTCAGCTTTGTCGTGTTTATCTGGCATACAGTCTTGAAAGTTCCCTTCATGAAGTGCATGTCGATGTACGGACAGATTTTCAGGTATGCGAAATCTTTCAGCTCGTCAGTATAGCCGCCGTTTACCAGATATTTAAAGTCCGTGAGGTCTTTTCCGGAGAATGAGAGCATTCCGATCGCACCGACAGAAACGTCAGCTCCCCAGAGGTTGACGGCATTCACTTCGATTTTCTGGGCGATTCCGGCCGCATTTTCAATCAGGTAGAGTTTTTCGCGCCTCTTGTCAGGAATGTTGAAGACGGTTGTGCTGAGAGTGACGTTTTTGTGCTTTACTCTCGGCTCGACGAGAACGTAGCAGTCTTCGATGTCAAAATCAGTTTCCTTGTTGCTGTCTCCGCCTGTCACAGATAATCCTTCCTTGATCGGATAATTGTCGAACCCGCACTGGAGAAGCACGGAAATATTGTCCCGGTCACCCAGGAGCATGTCGACCCCCGCATGCAGATAGCTTGAGTCGATGTAGATGATACATTTGTTTCCGTTTGAATCCTTGTTGTCGAAGTACATTCCGCAGCCCGCCGAAGCTTCAAGCTGGAGATATCGGTAAGAAAGCGCGAGCCGCAGATTTCCTACGATCTGGTCGTTGTCGCCGAGGTTTTTGTCGTTTGAGCAGATTACGAAACCTGCGCATATCGGGGCAAATCCGAATCGGGCAGTGTAAGCGCCGCCGTAACCGAAAAAGTCATAGATGTTTCCGCTCTTCTGGCCGAGGTAGCTTTCTGTCAGTCTTGAGCCGAATGATTTTACGCCGAACTGTCTCTGGAGCAGAAGCCCTGAGCCTACAGGCTCGAATGTTCCTGCAAAAAGGCTGAAAGAGTGTGTCACGCCTGCAAACGGCCTGATGAAATTGAACGAGACTTCGTTCAGGTTGAAGGTCGCGTCTATATCCTCCACAGGTTCCGGATCCTTTCCGAAATAGTCAGTTCTGAAAGAGAATTCTCCGCGCAACGTGAAATATTTTCCGAGGTTGAGCTGTCCTGAACAAAATCCGTCGAGCTGTGCGGCAGGTTCAAAAGATTTTCCGCCCGTGCTCGTCATTGTCGCCATCAGCCCGTGATTGAAATTGAAGCTGAGCGCAAATGCAGAGGAACTTATTGCCGTCGCAAAAATTAATGCAGCCAGTTTTTTCATCATGTTTTCCTACCTTCGCTGAATGTACGTCGCTTTAGGACGTGCAGTTATGATGACGCGCCTGTTGAGCGCCCTGCCTTCAGCCGTGTCGTTTGATGCAATCGGCTGGGTTCCGCCATAGCCCTTGTAGCTGAAAATTGAGCGCGGAAGTCCGTTAGAGACCAGCTCGTTGATTATAGTCTGCGTTCGCTGGATTGAAAGGTTCATCTGTCCCTCAGGCTTGTTTACGTCCGCGGTATGTCCCTCAACCAGGATTGTGAACGCATTGTCTTCGTTCAGTTTTTTGAGTATCTCTGCGAGAGTTTTGATTTTAGGCAGCTCCGAGTTGAGAAGTTTTGCCTGATCTGCGACAAATTTGAGGTCGTAGAGCAGCTGTACGCCTTCTTTTGTCGGCTGTATGACAGGCGGCTCTTCGTTTTCGAGGAAATACTGCTTTATCTGCCTGTAAGTCGTGTAATAGCTCTCGGTTTTTTCCGTAGGTTTTGCATTGTAGATTAAATTTTCCTTGTCCAGAAGGATTACGATTTTTCCTTGCTGCAACAGGGCTAGGTTTTCCGGCACCGTAAGAATTTTAAGAGCATCTTCCCTTGAGATTACCGGGTCCGTTCGAATCTCTCCGTAGACTTCCCTTGCGCGGAGCCTCATAGGATCAAGACCGATTCTGTCCTGATAGAGCGATTCGTCGTCCGACCATTCATAGCGTATCATTCCGTTCTTGCTTTCTGACTCCGGGTTTCCCATGTTGCGCTCGTAGATGAGGTTCATGTTCTCGTCCCAGATTTCCGGGAAGAAGCAAGGCTCAACTTTGTCCTTTACGAATTCTCCGTGGACGTTTAGCTTTCCCCGCGCATCGATGATGATTCCCGTGTACACTCTAGAAGGAATCGTCTCGATCGGCCTCGGGTTTTTGTACGGAAAATGATGCTTTATCATAAGAGAAGAGATTTCCGTAAGATTGATTGTGTGTCGTTCGGTCAGCGTAAGGGTTCCGTTCTTGAAATAGCCCGGAGTTTTTTTGCCTGAGTCGATTATGCTGGTCAGCTGCTCGAGCGTTATTGATTCGTCGAGGATCAGGTCAATGAGCTGCTGAGAGGAATTCACGTTCAATGACAGAAGGGAATCTTTTACGAGCAGAGGAAGTTCCGAATCGATCATGTTTGCCGCAGCTTTTTTTCCTGACGGCATGTTGATCCCGGCCGCTTCTGTATCAAGATGAACATCTGATATGAATCTTGATTTGGACCAGTCCACTATGCTCGAAGACGAGATATATGATTTTTTATCTGCCGCAAAAACTGCAATGGAGGCGCATAAAATAATTGATGATAGAAGTAATTTTTTCAAAACCTAATTCCTCATTTATTATTTTCGGCAGAAAATGCCCCGAAAGTTAGCAATAGATTTTTTTTACCCCTAAAGCAACTGTCCGTCTTCCTATTATATCTCAAATCACGGAGTTTTCAAAATTTCGCTGAGCGCATGCCTGCATGATTCTTCCATTCCGAGCGGGAGCCTGATTTCGTAGGTTTCTCCTTCCGGTGTTATTCCGTTTATCAGCGCGCCGTTCAATGCGCGCAGTGTCTCCTCATTGATTCTAAGCTCTCCTGCGAGCCGGGAAATGGAAAGGCTGTTTTTTACCGGAACATAATCAAATTCTGCATACCGCGTCGATTTCGTTATCTCTGGCAGGGCTATGTCGTAATTCTCGCCGTGCTCCGACAGCTCGCTTATTGCGATCAGTTTTGGAATATAGTTCACGCTTTCATCGCGAAGGAGGGCGTTCTCGGCTATGTACCAGAATGATTTTTGCTCCGCCTTGCTCAATATTCTCTGCATGGCTCCGCTTCCGCAATTGTAGGCCGCGATCGCAATAAACCAGTCGTTGAACATCCGGTAATTGTCCTGGAGCTTTGAGAGTGCTGCGTCGGTGCTTTTCCACGGGTCGAATCTTTCGTCGATGAATTCATTTTTTTTGAGAAATGGGTACATCGAATTTTCCATGAACTGCCACAGGCCTGCGGCTCCGCTTTTTGATATGGCAGTTCTCTTGTATTCGCTTTCCACCACCGGAAGATACTCAAGGATGGCTGGCATTCCACGTTTCTTTAATTCCTCGCGCACGTAAAGGCGGTAAATTTCCCCGCTGTCAAGAATCGTAACCAGAGCTTTCTTTCCGTAGCTGGTCGTGAACTGCCTTATGTATTTTTGAATCATGCTTTGGGCATAGGATTCGTCAGGAACTGTAAGTCCGCCGGCTTCCGTTATGCTCGGTATTTGTTTTTCTTCTATATGATTATGATTTTCTTTCTCCAGCTCGTTTTCGATTATGCTGTCGTCCAAAAGCCTCAGAATCAGATTCGTGTCCGCCTCATCGATGTAATAGCTCTCAAGCTCGTCGCTGTCGATTCTCTCGATGATTTCTTCTTTGCCCGATTCAAAAGGAACTTCCGCTGCAAAGCATCCTAAACTTGCGGAGATAGAAATAATAAGTAGAATCTTTTTTTGCGTTCTGCGGAGAAAGAGCATTTTTTAATCTGAATCAGAGTTTTTCGCCGAAATAAATGCCCGCCCATTCCCAGTTTCCGTGAATCTCAGGGTCGGTCGGGAAATTTACTTTTCTGAAGTACAGGTACCAGACGTTTATGTACTGACTCCATCCCCAGGTCTTTAAGTACGCTTCGGTAGGAGTTGACGATTCATCCAGCTGCTCGTTGTAGCGGATCCTGTTTCCGAGCATGAAGTTGTGCATGGAGAAGTTTTCGAGTGCGTTTGCGTCTGATTCGCTTGACTTCCAGCTCATTGCGAAGAAATTGACCTTCGTCCTGTACTTGTCGAGCGAACGCCAGTCGTAGCGCGATATTGCGGTCTTTACAGCGTTCTCAAGATCCTCAAGGCTTTCGAAAGTCCAGTCTTTCTGGGATTTGGAGAAGTTTACCATCTGTCGCGCTTTTGAATATGCCTCCGGAATTCCCGCAATCTGAATAGCCGACGAATCCGGCTGCTCAAGGAAAAGCTCGTAGGATTTGAGCGCCTGATCCCATTCTCCCTCCTTTTCGTATTCGAGGGCGAGCCTTACGTACATTTCCGTGATGCTTATGTTCTGCGGAAAAGTGTTTATGAGCCTGTTGAAGTATGAGATTCTGTTTGACGAGCTTTTTGTTATGTTGATCAGGTTCTGAAGGCATGAGAAGTGGATTGACTGGCCGCCCATCATGAGGTCGGAAAAATTGTTGAGGACTCTCTCGAAGTAATATTCTGCGAGCGGTTCCGCGCCGGCCTTTACGTAGTTCATTGCGATCATGTATAGCCAGTATGCGTTGTATATGTCGGACGGATGATTCTCGGTCCAGTCGGTGAGGAAAAGGACCATCTCGTCACTCTTTCCCTCTGAATAGTAGTGGTTTGCGATTCTGTTTATGACGGCATAGCGCGATTGTGATGAAAGCGATTCATCGGAGAGCAGCTGCTTAAGCTCGTTGAGAGTGTTTTCGCTTTTTTTGCCAGAGTTTTTGATGCAGGACAGGCAGATGCCGGAAAAAATCAATATCCCGCATAGGAAAAGAATCTTCAGTTTCATTTTCTAAAAAAAATATCACAAATCTCATGTATTTTAAAGTAGTTCCAATTTGTTATTTTATATTGTATGCTGATAGGAATACTTTTTTTGAGAATAGGAGTGACTGGACTAAAATGAAAAAGATTACCGTTCCCGTGTTGAATCTGATTTTGGCTTTCGGGCTCGTTTGCATCCTTGCTGGAGCATTCCTGTTCTCGGTGTTTGCCTCGGAAATCTGCACGCCGGTTTCACCGACTTCTGTTTTCGTGATGATTCTGGGAGCCGCAATCTTTTATTTCTCCATGGTTTTCCTTCATTGGGCAAGTTTTTTCTTTGCCGGAATGAGCCTCTTCTTCATGGGGCTTACTTCGATGCTGATTTCCGCGAAGTTTTTTCCGTACGGAATCGATGTCCTGTGGCCGGTCGACTTGTGCTGGTGCGGAATCTGTCTGATACTGACGTGCGTTTTCAAGCACAAGAAAGTTCGGGGCGTATATCTTTTCCCGTCATCGCTTCTCTTGTTCCTTGGTTGCTTTTTCCTGCTTTTTTCGTTGAGAGTGATTAAAATTTCTTTCATGCAGTTTATGTCCAGGTGCTTCCCTTTCATACTGATTTTGTTCGGCGGTTTTCTGGTTGCCGTGTTCTTCTATCAGAAAAAAGATACCGAGCATTTCCCGTTTGACAAGGATGAGCTTGCGGACTCGACCGATGATGAAGATCCTTTTTCCGGAGTGAATGAATAATGAACTTTGGATGCAGAAGGTTTTCTGCCCTTTTGTTTACATCGCTTTTTATTCTCTCGTCTCTGGATGCCGCCAGAAAGAAAAAGGCGGCTCCTGCTCCTGTCGTGCCTCAGGAGGAATCTTTTGTTCCCGACGAGTCTCAGGCCGTAAAAATCGCGCTGCCGGCAAAAAAAAGCAGGTCGTACTTTTCTTCAGTCGCTCCTGATATCGTAAAGCGGGGTCAGATCGGTTCTCCGCAGAGCCTTCGCGAGGCCATTTCCTATCTCCGAAAAAAAGGAGACGGCATCTCCGAGCCGGAAAAGGTTCTCCTGTATGTTTCTCAGAACATTCTTAAAATCTGCTGGCCGTCTGAGCCGTATTCTGAAAACATCGTCGAAATTTCCTCCGCCAACGATTATGTCGGAATCATAG
>CAMVSS010000045.1 GCA_947170195.1 uncultured Treponema sp.
GGAAAGGATATGAGTGATTCAGAAAAAACAAACGATCTTGACAACTATGGAGTTTGGGTAAAAAAGCCTCCACGAACTGTTTCCACAGAAAATACAGCGGACGAGGCTGGAATCGACTTTCCAGATTTTTCAACGTCTGACATCGTAGACAACACACCTTTTGACACAGGTGACACAGCTCTCTCAGCGAGCGAACTTTCGGCACTCACCGGGGACAACGATACTCAGTTTATTGACGACACATCGTCATCAAGTCCTTCTAATGAAACAGAAGAAATCTCTCTGGACGAATTCATCGAGGGCGGTGTTTTTGAAGGCGATGATGAATCAGCTTCTTCGTCATCCGCAGAACCGGCCCCAGCCACATCAGAGGCAATCATCGCAGACGAACCGTCTGATGACATAACCATTTCTGACTCGGTAACAATCTCAGACTCGACAGATTCCCCGTCACTTTCTGATGATGACGTACCTCTCAACATCGATCTTTCTTTCGACGACTCACCAGTTTCGGAAAGCAGCGGATTTGCCGCAGACAGCGCGAGCCCTTCAGATGGAAGCGAATCAGTCGATCTCTCTGACTTTGGAGTGGATTTCGGTTCAGACGATGCATCAAATTCTTCAGGAAGCGAGAGCGTGGATTTGTCAGAATTCGGAGTTGATTTCTCAAGCGACTCAGATTCAGGAGCGAGCACAACTGAGGAATCTAATTCTTCCGGAACAACAGAGGACGTAGACCTTTCAGACTTCGGAGTTGACTTCTCTTCTGATGAAGGTGCCGGACAGCCTGCCGCAGAACCTGCAGCTACAGAAGAACCTGCAGTTGCCGAGGAAAGCGCACCATCAGAGGACGGAATGGAATCAATCAGCCTTGATTCATTCGGATTCGACATCAATGCGGAAGAATCAACTTCTGCTGTCTCACAGCCTGAACCGGAAGAACAGGCTCAGGAAGAAGAAAGCGTTTCTGACATAACGGAACCAGCGGCCAGCGAAGATCTTTTGACAGTAAGCGATGATGACAATCTCTCGCTCAGCCCAGAGCCGGAAGCTCCTGCACAAGAAGAACCTCAGACAGCACCAGTCCAGACGTCAACGACTGAAGATGACGATGGATTTGATGTTGATTCAATAATGTCTTCAATAGAAGATGAGAACGGCTCGACCTTCTCTCTTGCAGACGAACCAGCCACAGAAAGCGCAGAACCGCAGATAGTCGAAAACGAGGAGCCTGTATTCGAAGAGACTTCAGTTGATGAGCCGATTATGGAAGAACCGGTTGCACCATCACTCGAAGAACCGGTTGCCGAAGAAGGTCTTGGCGACATAAAGGACGATTTCTCGATTACATTCGAAGACGGCGCTGCGGACTTCAGCTTTGACCAGAAAGCAGAAGATGACGAAAAAACTCTCGCGGAGGACAATTTTACGGCTCCGCTCACACAGGAAGAAGATTCAAACCCGTTCTCTCTTCCAGATACAGACAGTTTCATGACGGAAAGCTCAGGATTTACCGCAGATCCACCAAGTTTCGATGCACCACAAGAAACAGAGCCGTCAAACATTCCGACAGACACTGTCGCAACAGAAGAATTTTCAGACAATATCGAACCGGCTTCAGAGCCTGCATTTGAGGAACCTGCATTTACAGAGACAAGCGTCCCTGAGCAGACTTTCGAGCAGCCAGCTGAAGAGACGATTTCTGAGCCAGCTTTTGATACAGCACCAGAAAGTTTTGTTTCTACACCAGACGAGCCACAGACTTCGTTCACAGAACCAGAACCTGCAACATCCGTTGCAGAAGACGTTGCACCGTCAGTTGCAACTGACGCAGCTCAGGATGCCGCACCAGCAGTTGAAAAAGACGCAGAAATCGAAGCATCGACAAACAAAATCCTCTCTCAGATTGTATCCGAACTTGCGAACCTCAAGAGCGAGATTTCAGGACTCAAGACTGATTTCGAGGAATTGAAAAACAAAACTCCTGACGAATTCTCAACGATCGAGGCAGAACCTAAAGAGGAACAGACCGGATTCTTTGCGGATTCAGACGGAGACGACACGATCGCCCTTTCGGTTGACGAACTCGACAACATACTCAACACAGTAGAAATAGTCGAGGGCGGAGAAGAAAATCCTTCGCAGGAAGACAATTTCACATCTCCGCTCGCACAGGAAGAAACTGCTGAGCCAGCTCAGTCAGACATTGCTTTTGAGGAACCTGCCGCATCAGCAGAAGAAACAGTCATCGAGGAACCTGCTCAGGACACAGACTTCGACTTCTCTTCTGAGAACCTTGAGGAGCCAACCCTTGATAAGATTGATAACGCCCAGAATCTGCCAGAAGAAATCCTTGTCCCGAAATCTGATGACATTCTCGTTGAGTCAGGCTCTTCGAACTTCATCGAAGAAACTCCAGTGACTTCAACCGAGCCAGCCGACGTATTTGCTTCTGAGACAGCAGAGACCACCGACGACAGCTTCACTTTCGAAGCTCCGGCCGAGGAACCTTCTATCGAGGAAAGCGCATCCGTTGAAACTGATATTTCTAGCGATGGAAGCACAGAAACCGACACTTCTGCAGAGGCTGTTGACGAGCCGTTTGTGTACGATGACGAGAACTCGAACATAAGTGTAACGGAACAGGAAGTTCAGGATCTCCTCGACAAAGAAAGCGAGCTTGAAAGCATCAAAGCGCAGGAAGCTGCAAAAGAAAAGCCTGCCTCAGAAAATTCTACGATTCCAGGTGAGCTTCAGAAAGAAATAAAATCAGTTCTTTCATATATGGATCAGCTTTTGGAGAATCTTCCAGAAGACAAAATCGCTGAATTCGCACAATCAGAGCAGTTTGAGAATTACAAAAAACTGTTCAAAGAACTTGGACTTGCTTAATGGAACAAATAGAAAATAAAACACCAGGATTACTTCAAAAAGCAAGAAATTATCTTGCGGAAAATACTCCGACTTTTCAGTATTGGGTAAAGCGAATAGGACTAAAACGCGCCTGTCTTCTCTCCCCTGCAGAAAACTGTGAGTATTACTGTGTCTCAAACAATTTTGGTTTCAAAGCAAAAGATATCTCGAATTTTTTTGAGACAAAGGAGTTCTGGTATAACACCATCTCAAAGGCATTTGAGTGGCAGTGCTTTTCGAAAGATTTCAAAGAGCTGGAGCCGTTCAGAAAATTTTTCTCGGATGAAATTTTCAATTCAATAAACAAAATCTTTTTTCTTCCGTTCTTTGACAGAAAAGAGCCTCAGGTTCTGGTGACAATAGAGCTGGAGGAAGATCCAGATATAGTACTTCCGACAGCGTCAGAAGCGTCAATAATGCTCGGCAACATCTTCGAATTCCGAAACAACATGAAAAAAATCATCTCAAAATTTGAGTGCAATATTTCGGAAGGACTGGACATCTCAAACAGCCGCCTCTATATTCTTTCATTAAAGACGTGCATAGACAACGAGCTGAAAGATGTGAATTTTCCGGATGAAGGAATCAGGGTCAACACAATCCGTTTCCTCACCGAGAACGCACAAATGCTCATCTCCCATCTTTTCAGAAGCCCGAACTGCAGCTATTCAGGTCAGTATGGAGAGATAAAAGTAGCCCTTTTTGCGAAAGAGGATCCTGAGGAGCAGCTCTTGGCACATCACATCGCAAGAACGCTCACCGATTTGTTCGAGCCGGAATCAACCAAGGAAGTTCTTTTGCTTTCTGCCGGTGAAGTCACAAACATTGGTGGCACCATTGCGTTTTTGACACAGGGCTAAGAGTGACAGCAGAGTTCAGCGAAGCGCGGAATGGAGAAATCACCTGTTCATACGGCGGAAAATTTCTCCATTCAAAATATAATCCCAAATCAGAAGCTCAAAAATTCGTAGAAACCATTCAGGCAGATTTCATTCCGCTGGCCGTAATAGTCGTTGAGGCCGCCATGTCCTATTGCGCCCCCATGCTAAGGCAAAGATTTCCAGATGCCACCTTATGCACAATAAGAATCTCCAGGGATTTTTCAAAATATGACAACCTGTGGGATTTTGTTTTTTATTCAGACGGGAGCGCGCAAAATCTTCAGGACGATTTATACAATGCGCTCGGAGAAGAAAAACTCTGCTCAGCCCTCGCCATTGACTGGCAAGCCTCAAAAAATCTTTTTCCTGAGGAAAATGCCGAAGTCTGGAAAAATCTTAAGGCAGCGATCCTAAAATCGCGCGATGTACTCGGAACCAGGGCGTATTTTTCAAAACGCTGGCTCAAAAACTCCCTTGTCTTTGCAAAAAACATAAAAAATCCAGTACTCGTAAATACGGTCAATCTTCCCGTGATAATTGCGGCATCTGGTCCGAGCTTAAAAACATCCATTCCTTTCTTAAAAAAATACAGGGAAAGATTCGTTCTGCTTGCGGTCTCATCCGCGTATGCACCGCTCCATGAGGCAGGCGTTTTCCCGGATATAGTTTTCAGCACGGACGGAGGATTCTGGGCAAAAAAGCACCTGGCCTCCCCCTTTCTCAACGATCATAAGACGGTGTTCGCTTTAGCCTGCGAGGGAGCCGTACCAAAGCAGATTTTTGAGAACAACGAGATCATCCCCCTATGCTATGATGACGGAATCGGAAAGACTCTCATGGAAGCTGTCGGCTGCCCATACATGATTGCGGAGAGGAACGGAACCGTAAGCGGAACGACGCTGGAATTCGCCCTCAAACTCACAAATTCCGAAATCTTTTTATGCGGACTCGACCAGGAGGGATGCGCGGGATTCCAGCATACGCAGCCAAACTGCCTCGAGCTGGATTCCGCACAAAAGGACAACAGGCTGCGCACAAAAGAAAGCCGGTGCACGGCATCCCAGTTTTCGTCTGAAAAGACACTCGAAATATACAGGAACTGGTTTGTGTCCCGCGCGCATACAGCTGGCAAAAGAGTATTCAGGCTGTCTGACGGGTATAATTACGTCCACACGCTCGGAGATATAAAAGACGTTGACTGGCGCTTTTTTGAGAAGAAGACGGACGGAGCAAAAAACAGCAGCGGAAAAGTCAGTTTTTCATCTTACGAAATCGGCACTGAAGAAAACAACCGGAAGGAACGTCTACTGAAAACGCTGGAGGAAATTTCAGGGACGCAGTATTTCAGAAATGATATTTTCCCGCTGGAAACGCTTTTGATCCGCCGTGAATTGAACCAGAGCAAAAAAGAAGAATTGATGAAATCTGAGGAAGAAAAACTTCAAAACCTGATGCAAAAACTTCGCTCAATGATGTAAAATAAAAGGCGGAGGGGATTGTGAATTCATACACACAGATAATCGCGGCAAAAAACGGCTCTATGATTCCGGTCAGGGACAGTGTCGCTTTTCACTCGAAATACAATCCTGAGAGGGAAGCAGAATCGTTTCCATCCCAGTTCGACAAATCAAAAAATCCACTTTTTTTTATAATCTTAGGTCTGTGCGGCGGATATCACATTCGTTCGCTCAGGAAAGCTTTTCCAGACGCAAAAATAGTCTGTGCCGAAAACACGGCCGAAGACATAGAATTCCTGAAATCAATACCGGCAGTCTCAGAAATTCTCGGTGACCAGAGGATCATTGTCTCGGACATAAAATCCCTGAAAGAAATACTGAAATCATCTTACCTTCCCTCATTGCACGGAGACATAATGATTTCTTCTCTCCGACAGTGGACGGTTGCTTTTCCAGAGGAATACGAAGAGGCGCGACAAGAAATAAATGATGCCCTCAAAGAAATCGGCGCAGACTTTTCGGTGCAAAAACATTTCGGAAAAATCTGGCAGAAAAACATATTGCAGAACCTTGCCGCCGCATCATACGCATGCAACTTTCATGACGCAGTGTCAAAACTCGACACGACGAAGACGGCGGCGATAATTTCAGCGGGACCGAGCCTGAACGAAAGCTGCAAAAAGCTGATCGATAACAGGGACGAATACTGCATAATCGCGACAGACACCGCTTATTCAGCTCTTTTGAGGCGCGGAATAGAAAGCGATTTTTCAGTAACAGTGGACGGCCAGCTTCTCTCCCACGAACATTACATGCGCAAAATCTCCGGGCGAACGACCTTCATATTTGATCTTTGCGCCTCAAATTCAACCGTCAGGAAAATCGTCAGGGCGGGAGCAAAATTCATCTTCATCGAGTCGGGACATCCGCTTTCGGTTTTCGCATCCCGAGGCTCTGGCCAGCCATGCTTCGCGCACATGAACACGGGAAGCGGAACAGTCACAATAGCCGCAGCAAATTTCGCGATGGCGGCCGGATTTAAAAAAATCGAGACGTTCGGAGCTGATTTTTCCTATATTTCCGGGCAGCCATACGCAAGGGGCACGTATTTCGATGTCATTTACCGAAAGACAGAGAACCGAATAAAAAATGCAGAAACAGCTTTCACGAACCTGCTCTACAGGACTGAAATCAAAAAACTGACCGAAAACTCATTCACGACGGATGTCCTTGAGTCATACAAAAACTCCTTCGAGCTGTTCATGGCGCAAAAAAATTTCAGAAAGACAAAATCAAACACTTTCGAGCTAAGAACATCCGGGCAAGCTCCGGCAGTCGAAGCGGGCGGAATTTTTGATTTTGGGCAATTCCGGGAAAAATACATAAACGAGCTGAAAAATCTCTTTAAGGACGGAGTTCCTCCGCTTGCAGTTTTGGAAACTTCGCCGATTTTCTCCACCCTAATTCCGTTCTATGCCGCATTGGATTGTGAATCGCCTTTTCTTGCATACAGTAAAACATTGGAGTATACTAGAAAAATATGAGACGACCTATTACATTTTTCTCAAGCTTTTGTATTATACTGTTTTTAACCGCAATCGCATGGGTTTCATTCGGAATTTATGTTGACAGAAAAAACGGTTCAGCCTCAGCCGACGCAAAATTCGCAAAACTTCTCGAAGACACGACATCAATCATAAAAGAAACAAAGAGCGGAACTCCTGAATTCTCGGCGAGATTCCTTCAGTCAATCGAAAACATTGACGACTACTCTTCTCTCAAACTCGTCCTCAACGGACAGACAATCTATTCATATCCGCCGGCAGGATTCGTAATACCATCTCCTGACCTGATAAAATCTTTCAAATCAGACAGGCTTCTTTCAAACGGCACAAGCTTTACGCTTTCCGCATCCATTTACCTGATGAAGACCGATTCAATCTACCGGCACAGCAGATTTTCATTCATCCTGATTCTTTCGGGAACGCTCATCGCACTGCTGACACTTTTCATATTAAAACTAAAGAAGACTTCCGGAACAAAAGCTGAAAAACCAATCGAAAAAGCTCAAATTCTGCCAATCGAGCCGGAAGAAAGCAAAACTGAGATTTCTGACAGCGAAGTTTCTCCGAAAAAAACTGACTCTGCATTCGACCACATTTTTGACGATGAAGAAAATCAGGAAGAAAAACCACAGCCTCAGGACGAGGAAACATCTTCCGACGATACGCTTGTTGAGAAGACGCTGCCGGAAAGTCAGGATTTAACAGGCGAAGAAAAAGAAAGCATAGCCGAAAAAGAAGATTCTTCAGAGCCGAGCATGAAGGTCGCCTCTTACGACGAGATTTCCGAGCCTGCCGCATCAGACATACTTGACGAAGAGCAGACTTTCGATGTCGGAACTCTTTCTTTTGATGACGACAATGACGTTTTTTCTGAGAGCGACACATTCGATGATGACGCGACCTATGACGAAGACGAAATCGACCAGATGGAAAAACAGAACATGGAGCTGAGCGAATTTGAGTCATCAGATCCGATATTCGACGATACTCCGGCACTCGATTCATCAATAGAATCAACCATGACAGACGGTTTCGGAACAAGCTTTGACCAGCCTTCTTTCGATGACCTAGCATCTCCTGTCACAGGCCTTAAGACATACAGCCAGTTCGAGCAGGAGCTGAGCGAAAAACTTCAGGAAGCTCAGGATGCGATCTCCATCGCCTTTATCAGAATAAAGGACTTGAACCGCGGAAATTCAATCTCAAAGGCCGCAGTCTCAATAATCAGCAGGGATTTAAAAGAAAATGCGCAGATATATGAGTATCAGTCTGACGGATATGCAGTTCTGTGCACCGACTATGATCTCAACCGCGCAGTAACCGCATTCGACAACTTGTACGACAAAATCATCGGATACCTAAAGCTCAACAATGCTGTGAACGAGGTCGTAATAGGAATTTCCTCAACAGAGGGACGGACTATTCCGGCTGACAGGATTATCACGGAAGCTGAGCAGGCGCTCCACCATGCAGAAAAAGACACTGATTCTCCGATAATTGCTTTCAAGGCAAATCCTGAAAAATACAAGGAATATGCGGAACTCGCCGCTGAGAACGCCGCTACAGCGACATCAGATTCAAACTAAAGGAATCCCCTAAAAACTTGCGCTCGTGGCAACGCGACTTATTTTTCCGGGACAGAGAAATTATCGAGGTCGGTCTTAAGAGTCTGCTCAAATGATTTTATCTTTGAATTGTCCGGGAATTTCTCTTTCAGGATGAAATACTGTTTTTCGGCATCCTCCGCCCGACCGACATTCAAAAGCAGGGAAATATAATTTTCAAGGACGCCCTCGTCATCAGGATGAGAGCCGACAAGTTCCTTGTACATGATGATTGACTCATCGATTTTTCCGCTCATGGCAGTTATGTACGCGATGGAGAGTTTTAAAGAAAGATTTTCAGGATCCAGCTCAATAAGGCGGTTGTAAGCATCAAGGGAATTATCCCAGTCACGAGCAAGAGCAAGACATCGGGCATATTTATAGAACGCCGTCATGTAAATGCTCTTGTTTCGCATCGCCTTTTTATAAAACTCAGCAGCCTTTGCATAATTTTTTAAATCCAGATATGCATCAGCTATCTCAAGATTCTCAATCGCCAGATTCTTATAGACAATCTCCTTTTCTCCGGGAATGTACAGCTTCGAAGAAGCGCATCCGAAAAAGCAAAAAGGAAGACAAGCTATAAGAATCCGCAGCGTTTTTTTCATCTTAAGGAACCTGATAAAAAGATGGCTTAGTCCAGAACAGTCTGCTCGATTTTTGTGAGCTGATTGTGATAGAGAGCCGCGATTGAAGAGCCATAATCCGCAATAAGGCGAATGATGTTTCTTGGAGAATCCTTTTTGTCACAACCATTGAGCCTGTCACCGGCATCGCCGAGACCCGGCATGATGTAAGCCTTTTCGTTCAAGACAGGATCAAGCCAAAGCGTGTAGCATGTACAGTTTGGAAGAGCACGCGCAACGCGGAGGCTGCCCTTTAGCGCAGAGATTACGTTAAAGAATTTGATTGATTTAGGATGCACGCCCTGAGACTCGAGGTATTTTACGACCGTAACAAGAGAACCGCCCGTTGCATTCATCGGATCTGCAAAAACCCAGTCCTTTCCGTCCAGCTCCTCGATGTTGAAGAAAGATTTTTTAAGGTTGAGTATGTATTCCATATCATCCTCTTTCTTTGTGTCATCACGGTTGATCTTAAAGAGCGCAAAAGGAGTTACATAGTCGTGGCTGGAATATTCCTCAATCTCCTTTGACATGATGATGCTAGGAAGCAGCGCACCACGAAGCATGACGCACATAACTGAATTCTCGATTTTTGCATCGATGTCAGGAATTTTGTGAACTGCATAGTTCTGAACCGGGAAAGTAACAGGTGTCTTTACGACCAGATGTCCTTTTTTGTCGCTGTGGGGAGCCGTGTATGCGAGACGGAAAAGCATCTCATAAGCACGCTGGCTGTAATAAATGAATTCCTGATGGCCGGTGTTGATGTCGCGGAGCTTTGAAATTACGCGGCTGGCCTCAGCGTGGCTACCCTCGTCTGTCTCAAAAGAAAAGACCTTGATCTGCGGATTTTCCTTGCATATTCGCTGAAGCTCTTTTCCCATCTTATCGAAGCCCTCAACGATTTTTTTCTCATCTTTAGCCTCAAAATGCGACATTGTATCAGCATACATGGATTTCAAGAGAGCAAGGTCATCCATGTCTTTTTTTGTCAAATAGCCGTCCAAATCCTCGGCTTTCAAAATAATTTTGTCTTCTTCCATAAAAAACTCCACTTATTGCATATATGATAAAAGTTCGCTCCAGTCAAAAGTATAATCTGAGACTGTAATCTGAGCCGTACCTGTCTGCATTATTTTTGCAGGAACAGGGAAAAGTGCAAATTTAAGCGCTGCACACGCGGCTTTGACCATTCTTGGGTCGGAAAGTTCTATTACAAGCTTGAGCCCGAAAGATTTTGAGTTCGGAAGCTGTGTAAGGACTCCTGAAAGAGACTGAACTCCAAAAGTAATTTCAGTTCCAAGGAATTTTCTTAAGAAATTTTTAGCCACAGGCGCATAAAAACAAATCTCTCCGTTTTTATTTTGTGTCAAAATTTTCACTGTCTTTTCGTCAATCCGCATCGGCTCAACCTGAGCATCGGAAGCAGGAAGAGCAAGCTGATTGAAGCGATCGAGCATGGCCGGAATATCGTTTGAAACGCAGCAGACCGAAGAAGATGGCACGGAAAGCTGCAGACGCAATTTTTCCCTGGTGTAATAAGTCCTGTTCTCGTAAGGAACCAGAGTCCAGCCGTTTTTTTCAGTCAGGGCAAGCTTTAAGAATCCCTGAGGAAAGGCACCCTGCGCAGAAAGCTGAGTCTTTCCGATTAAATTTGTTGCGACATAAACATTGCTCAGTCGCTTTACGACCTGCTCAGAATCAGAAGCGTTCAGCCCCGCCATCTTTGAGACGGCAGCGACCGAAAAGTCCTTGTTTGTCTGAACAGGGATACTGATGTACAAAAAGCAATCACCGTCCAAAAGAGCGAGCGGATCAACATCATTCTCAGCGAACTGGGAAGATTTGCACGACAAAACACCAAAAAGACAGACTGCGGCGGCAAATGAAACCGCCAGCTTCGTGATTTTATGCTTTAGCAACAGCAATTCTCCATTTTTTGTCTTCTGATTCAACTTCAGAGCCGCTCAAGCCATCTTCCCATTCAGAAGATGTTGCGAGAGTCTCGCTTGAAATCAAATCCTTAAACATCTCGAAGGCCGCTTTCAGCTCGTCATCACCACCGAGAGTGAGCGCGATTCTGTCAGTAACTTCAAAGCCGCTCTCTTTTCGGAGATTCTGAATTCCGCGGATGAGGTCACGTACATAGCCCTCTTTTTTAAGCTCGTCAGTGATTTTTGTATCGAGGGCAACAGTGATTGAGCCTTCGTTCATTACCTTGAGGTCTGCTTTTTCAGTGCGCTCAACGATGATTGACTCTGCGTTGAGTTCAACAGCCTGACCGTCCACAGTGATCGATACAGATTCACCGTCAACGATTTTTGCGATTGTTGAGCCGTCAAGCTTAACGATTTCGCTGGCAGCGAGCTTCATTTTTGGTCCTAGGATTTTTCCGAGAACCTTGAAGTTTGCCTTTGCAGCGTATTCAACAAGGTCAGATTCCTGATCGTGGAAATGAACGTTCTTTACGTTGAGTTCCTCAGCAATCGTGTCCTTCATGTCCTCAAGAACCTTGCGCTCGTCTGCGTTGCGGGTTACAAGCTCTGCGGCGGCAAGAGGCTGTCTGTTTTTGAGTTCGAATTTATTTCTGAGGCCGCGTCCGAGAGAAACTGCTTTCTGAACGGTTTCCATGCGGAACTCAAGAGCCTCGTCGCGGAGATTTGCATTGTAAACAGGGAAATCCGCAAGGTGAACAGACTCAGCATCATCCGAAGTCTTTAAGTTCTGCCAGATTTCTTCTGAAATGAACGGAATGAAAGGAGCTGAACAGAGGGCAAAAGTCTTGAGCGCATAGTAAAGCGACTCATAAGCCTCAGCCTTGTCAGAATCGGTCTCGCTCTTCCAGAAACGGCGGCGGTTTCGGCGGATGTACCAGTTGTTAATCTGATCGATGAAGTTGATGAGAGGATCGATTGCAGCGCTCAAATCATAATCGTCAAGGGCAACAGTAACATCCTTGATCATCTTCTGTGCGACAGAAACAATCCATGCATCGAGAGGATTCTCAGGCTTTTTAGAGTCAAAAGCGTGTCCGGTGCATGTGTATTTGTCGATGTTTGCATAAGTTACGAAGAATGAATAACCGCTCCAGAGAGGAATCAGAATATTCTTGATTACCTCGCGAACTCCGTTGTCAGAATAGCGGAGGTCGTCAGCCTTTACTACAGCCGAGTGAGTCAAAAAGAGCCTAAGGGCATCAGCACCGAACTGATTGATTGCGTCAACCGGGTCAGTGTAGTTTCTGAGGGACTTAGACATCTTTCTTCCGTCTTCCGCAAGAACAAGACCGTTCACGATACAGTTCTGGAAAGCCGGCTTGTCAAAAAGATGAGAAGCAAGGATCGTGAGGGTATAGAACCAGCCTCGTGTCTGGTCGAGACCTTCTGAAATGAAATTTGCAGGGAAGTGCTTTTCAAAATAGTCCTTGTTTTCAAAAGGATAATGCTGCTGTGCGTAAGGCATTGAACCTGACTCAAACCAGCAGTCAAAAACCTCAGGAATTCGCTTCATCGTGCCCTTTTTACACTTAGGACATGTGAAAGTGATTTTATCTACATACTGCTTGTGAAGATCTTCAGGATAGACGCCGCTCAAATCCTTGAGTTCCTGACGAGAACCTACGCAGACAACGTTTTTACAGTCAGGATCATCGCACTTCCAGATCGGGATCGGGTTTCCCCAGTAGCGGTTTCGGCTTACAGCCCAGTCACGGCTTCCTGCAAGCCATTTTCCAAAGCGACCTTCCTTAATATGTGCAGGCTGCCATTTAATCTGAGAGTTTGCGCGGAGCAATGCTTCGTGATGATCAGCAACACGGACGAACCATGAGCCGATTCCGCGGTAAATGAGCGGAGAACCACATCGCCAGCAGTGAGGATATGAGTGAAGAACCTGAGCTTTCTTTACGAGCTTACCCTCATTCTTGAGGCGCTCGATGATAGCCTTGTCAGCATCCTTTACGAAAACGCCCTCATAGTCAGGAACTTCTTTTGTAAATTTACACTCAGCGTCA
>CAMVSS010000046.1 GCA_947170195.1 uncultured Treponema sp.
CAACGGAATCATCATCAAAGAAGACTACGACAAATACGACTTTTTGACCAAAGAACTCACTGAAATCACAAATCCTGACAACCGCCGAATGACGATGAAAGAAGCGATGGTCGGAGCAGATATTTTCGTCGGAGTTTCAGCACCAAATCTCGTTTCAGAAGAAATGGTCAAATCAATGGCTCCAAAATCAATCGTCTTCGCAATGGCAAAGCCTGAGCCTGAAATCACTTACGAAAAGGCAAAGGCTGCCGGTGCATATATCATCGGAACAGGCCGCTCAGACTATCCGAACCAAATCAACAACATCCTTGCGTTCCCTGGACTTTTCCGCGGTGCGCTCGATTGCCGTGCAAGCAAAATCACCGAAGAAATGAAAATCGCGGCTTCACGCGGATTGGCAAGCCTCGTTTCAGACAGCGAACTTGGTCCAGACATGATTATTCCTGGTGCGTTCGATGAGCGTGTTGCAAAGACGGTCGCAAAAGCAGTTGCTGACGAAGCACGAAAAGCAGGACTTGCAAGAGCGTAAAACATGAACATTCATATTCTTGAAATGCCTATAGATTTTGGTGCCTCTCGACATGGTTCCGACATGGGGCCGTCAGCGATTCGGCTGGCAGGCATAAAACAGCGGATTGAAAGTCTCGGGCACCACACAGAACGATATTTTTCACCGATGCAGATAAACCCTCAGGAATACGAGGAAATCGGCAATCCTAAGGCAAAATATCTCGATGCAATTGTAAAAGCAAACAATCAGCTCGCAACGGAAGTCGAAAAAGCCGTCCTGCAGGATGGATTTCCGCTGATTCTGGGCGGCGACCATTCAATCGCGCTCGGAAGTATTGCCGGCCTGAGCGCTGCCTATCAAAAAAAAGGGCTTCGGCTCGGCGTTCTGTACGTTGATGCTCACGGCGATTTCAACACAGCAGAGACAAGTCCTTCTGGAAACATTCACGGCGAATGCATGGCGGCAAACTGCGGCTATGGCCTCCCGGAACTCACAAACCTGTATTTTGAGGGAAGAAAGCTCGATCCGAAAAACCTTTGCTACGTCGGTCTCCGCTCAATCGATCCAGAAGAGCGCAAGCTGATGAAAGAAGCCGGTGTCACCGCCTTTACAATGAGCGACATCGAGCGGCTCGGTTTTTGCGAAGTCGTAAAGCATATCCTGAGATTCTTCAGAAGAAAAGTGGATGCCATTCATGTCAGCTTCGACATGGACTGCCTTGACCCGATGTACGCTCCTGGAACCGGCTATCAGCTTCCAGCCGGCATGACAAACCGTGAGGCACTTCTTCTTATGGAAGAAATGGCGGATTGCGGCCTTGTCCGATCGGCAGAAATCGTAGAAGTAAATCCTGTTCTTGACGTAAGAAACCAGACCGCAACGCTCGCAGTTGAACTTGCCGCACGGCTACTTGGCGAAAAGATTTATTAAGATTATAAAATAAGAACATGAGAAAAAAGATTTTTTTTCTTTCAACAATCTTGATTCTCCTCGCCAGCGCAAACTTGAACGCCATAGAGTTTTCGTTTCTAAATCCTGAAGACGAGCAAATCGTCTGGACATTTGAAACGACCTCTGGCCTTCAAAATTTGCGAAACATTTTGGTCTCGAGCACAAAAGACAAAACCGTTTCCCAGCTTCTGAATTTCAAAGGAATTCTCTTCAATTCATACCACAACAACGTACAGCGCATAAAATCAAAGCTCAACCTCGGCTTTTCCCAGAAAACAAAATTCATGTGGAGCGACCTGCCGGACTTCGTTCACGAAAACGACCTGACCCGCAACCTGCGCTGCATCGAATTCGACACCCAGTTCGTATACCCGGTCAGAATAAAATACGACTTCGGAGTATCGCCGTTCATCGGATATTCATTCTTCAATTATTCATACAAAGAAAACTTTTCGGGAATCACATCCGAGACTTACAAATACAGCAGTTTTTTGTTCGGGGTCCGATTCCAGCTGCTCTTTACGAAAGCATTCATCAACAGCGTGTACGTTTCCTATTCACCTATAGTCTTCGAAAACAACAAAAAAAGTCCTATACAATTCTTTAACTACGGCATCGAAATAAAAACAAACACCCATCCGCTCGCCCTCACCTTCTTCGCCTCGATGCGAAACGCATGGCAACAGCGAAAAATGCTCATTTTCGACGGAATGAAAGGAAAATTCGATACGTCAGAAATAGGTTTCGCGCTTCATTTAAATCTAAGAGACTAGCAGGAATCTTTAAAAAACAGAGGATTTTGGGCGAACCAAAAATACCTGATGCCCTTCCGCGGCTCGCTCACGCTCGGTCGTCAACTCCGTTTTCCGACTGGCTTCGCCACCGCTACACGGCAAACGCGCATTTACGGTAAAACGCAAAGTCCCCTGCCCCGGAATGCAGAATCCGGAGAATTTTTTTTGGCCGTGTAGAATTCGCCCATGTAGAACCAGCCGATTTTTCCGTTTTGAAGGGGGATTTTTTCTCCGCCCAGCCAGAATTTTTTGTCCGGATTGTCAGAACTTTTTTTGAAATTCTCGTCCCGGCGAGATTCGTATTTTTCAATCAGTTTTTCGATAAAATCCTTGCCGACCGTAGGGCGCGGAACTTGAAAATCGAACCATTTCTGAACGGGAATTTCCAGACCTTCGCCGTGCATCCATTGGTTCAGAGAATAATCGAGCGAGTTTCCGTATTTTTCTGATTTTTTTTCTCCCTCGAAGTGAAGTCCGTTCTTTGCAAAAAGCGGTGCGTTCTGTTTTTCCTGAGGATCAATCGGCTTTAATCCTTCGATCTTGCCTTCTTTCCACTCTTTGTAAACGCGGGAATGTCGGGTAAGGACGAACTTGTGCCAGAAGCATGAGTCAAGAAGTCCGTTCGCGTAGAACTGGCGGAGAGTTTCCATCGAGTTGATTAAATCCTGAGGCGTTTCCCACCAGTAGCCGTAAATCATGTAGGCGTGGACGAGAATGCCGGCTTCCTTGAAAGCGCAGCACGCACCGACGATTGAGTGTAAATCCGTTCCCTTATGAATCGCGTTGAGTCCGTTGCCTGTGGCAGATTCAAGACCTGCCGAAACACCGATTAGACCGCCGTAAGCAAGAAAATCAGCCACATCGCGCGTAAAAGACTTTTCAAATCGGACGTTACCCCACCAGGTAATCGGCGAGCCGTGGGCAATGTTTTCGCGGGCAAAGGCAATCATCAATGCGGGCGGCATTGCTTCGTCAACAAAGTGGATTCCGTAAATACCTTTTTCCCGGCATTGGGAAAGCAGGCCTTCGTAAAGTTTTTGAATATTCGTCGGACAGTAGCCTTTAACGTAATCCAAGGTGACGTCGCAGAAAGCGCATTTGTGCCAGTAACAGCCGTGCGCCATATAAGCCTTGAGCCATGAACCGTCAGACCAAAGCCGGTGCATCGGATTCGTGTCGTCAATCAGGCGCGGATATTGAGAAAAATCTATGTCGGAAAAATCCGGGATGAGAGAAGAAGTGACTTCTTTTTCGTAGGCAACAGCCCGTTTGTAATCGTCAGAACTTTCGTCTGAAAGCGGCTCAATGACAGAAATGCTGCCGTCCGCTAATTTTGCAAACTGCCTCAGCTTAAAAATAGGACGCGCTCCGAAAGCGTGGCAAAAGTCACCAGGTGAGTTTTGAGAGAGGCTCGCTTCCATCTCCTGAATCAGCTGTTTATAACTGGCATATCCGCGGTCATAGGAGATTGCGTCACAATAATTAAACAGTGAGAGTTCATTTGTTTCTCGAAGCTCCGTGTTGATGAAACCGCCGCCAAAGCTCACAAAAACGGAATCCTTGAAATGCGTTTTGAAAAATCGTCCTGTCGCGAGTGCTGCTGCAAACGTTCCTGCAAATGGAACGGAAATGAGGACAAGGAGTTTTTCCGGGGATTTATGAAGTGTCCACTCAAAAAACAGACGGTTCAGCATTGGAATGTAAAACTCTTTGAGAATCGGGCTGTCCGCTCCCTTGGCAACATCTTCAAAACTCGACTCGCTCACGGTAAGGCTTTCCGCATAGCGCACGAGTGAGAAATTTTTGTCGAACGCAACCGCAATAAAATCAGCCAGATCAGCGAGGGCAAAACTTGCAAGCGCACGGGCATCGTCGGTCGTAAGGTCGTGATTCAGATTTGCGAGATAGTTTTCCATTCGTGAGCCGCGCGGAACATGTGCGCCGAAAACAAATCGGTGGGCGTTCTCGTAACCCGAAGAAAGAGAATCCCGCTTTCCGGGTCTGAGCATGGCAGTAATAAAATCAATCCAGTCAATCCATAAATCTTTTTGAGCGACATAACGGCGCAGGTTGAAAGCAGTCGCTTCGTCACCGGAATTTTCAGCTTTTTCTGCAAGAGAAAGGGCATTTTTTGAACAGAGGGAAAAAAGCTTGGCCAGTCCCGCGCGTGAAAAAATCTCATAATACAGTTCCAGGCTCAAATCGAGCCAGCTCGTTTTATGACAGAGAGACTTAAAAAATGCCGAAAGATATGCGCCGCTCGGATAGGCAGTGTTGAGCTGCACGATTGGCGGCTGAAGAATCAGAACGTTCATTAAAATGAGATTTTAACAGAATTTTTGAATTTATGGAATTTTGGGAAAGTTAGGAGGTAGATTATCCGCGACAAAACATGCTAGAATGTTACATCTATAAAACAAGGAAGACAAAATGTTCGATAGAAAATTGTACAAAAAAGCGGGATGGAAGCACTCAGAAGGTCTGGCTAAAAAAATGCTCTGCGTTTCCCTTGTCAGTGTTATCGCATTTATTGTAATTTATGTGCCTTTATTTATTTTTCAGATGAATTTCTACTCGTCTCGATCCAGCAAGGAAATCGAAAATGGTTTTGCTTACGCTTTGGGATCACTAACTGGAAGAATGCTTTTTGCTATAGTTCCGGGATTACTTCTTAACATATTGGTGCAGTTTCTTGATTTTGCCCTGACTTTCTATGTCTACAATTACAGAAAATCTAGCGATACAAGTTTCAAAAGTTTTAAAAGCTGTTTTTCAAAGAATTCCTTAAAAGTTGCCACATGGAAGCAGCTTTGGACATACATTTGGCTGGCACCATTTTTTCTCGCCCCATGCTTTTTTTCGATTTCTTCAAGCAGTGAAACTGTCATCTTCTTTGTAATCCTTTATATTGCACCTATTTTTGGATTCTTCGCATATGCAAAGGTTTTGGGCTACAGCATGATGGCGTACATTGTGGCAGAAAATCCGAAAATTTCTGCTAAGAAAGCGATGATTCTTTCCAAAAAAATGTGCCGTGGCTGCCGCGAAAATATCTTTGTAATGTATTTGAGCCTGACTTTGTGGGGACTTTTCTGTCTTGTGACTTTGGGATTTGGTTATATTCTTTTCATGCCTTATCTTAAAAACACATTTATAAACATGTATGAGGCTATTAAGAAAAACGCCATCGAATCAAAAGTTTTAAGCGAGGAAGATTTTTATGTTTTACAATAGAATCGAAATAAAAAAAGCTGCCCGTGCACTTTTAAAATCAAAAGAAAAAGAGTCCCTGTTGGTTGGACTCAGCTTTACTTTACCGTTTCTTGTTTCTTATGCCACATTAGTCATTTATTGGATGAAAAACATCTATGCACTTCAATCCGGTGAATCAAATCTGGCATTTGAAATTTTTAAACTCATATGCTCTCTTATAATTTTTTGTATAATTTTTTCACTGACAGCATTTGCAATGTGCAGATGGACAATTCAGCTCGCAAAATCTGCTGACAAATCAAATCCTGACGCACCGGCAGCACCAACCGTAAAAGACTTTTTCAAATTCATGACGCCGTTTTCAATCGGCCTTTTTTTCTGGTTCATGCTAAAAGTTTTTCTGATTGAGCTTTTGCTGATTCCGGCAATGATTCCATTTGCAGTTATAGGCATTATCGCTAAAAATGCAAGCCTTATGTGCATTGTCGCTTTTGGATTTATCGGAAGTCTGTTGTTTGTCTTTGTTATCCTCATCATCTATGCAAAAGTAACTTCATACTACATGGCTTTTTACGCACTGGCAGACAATCCAAAACTTAAAGTAACCGAATCAACAAAAGTTTCCTTGGAAGTAACAAAGGGCTTCCGCGAAAACCTGTTTGTAACGTATTTGAGTTTCTACGGATGGTTTTTACTCGGAATCGTAACACTTGGAATCGGATACATCTGGATTATCCCTTATCTCTTTCAAACTTTTGCAAATTCATGGCTTTTTATGAAAAATGAAAAGGCGCATGCGTCAACCATGCCGAAACAAGTAGAATAAGAGAGGCAATTCTCTGTAGACATCACTGTCGCAAAAAAAGCCCTTCCATTAATTTTGGAAAGGCTTTTTTTTGATTATATCTTGAACATGGAAAAAATTTTACTCAACCTGATAAAACAGAATGCCTGTATAATTTTTGTTGTTTTTCGTACCATAGATGATGACTTTATCAACATCAGATATTTCAATTTCTGCTGAATAAACGCCGCTTGAATCTTTTGTGAGCGGAACGAGTTTGTCACTGGCCTTTACAGCCAGACCATTAAAATCCCCGCTTGTAATTTCAAATTTTACTTTGCTTCCTTTTTTTAGAACTCCTGTCCGCGGAGAAATCAGTTTTGTGTTTACAGCTCCAGAATAAGCTGCATAATACGACGGAAATTTTATTCCATTACCAAACCCTTCGTATAATTCAGCTGTCGCGATGCGAAAATCCAAGACAGGTTCAAGATATCCCGCAGAAAGTTCAAGAAGCTTAAAAATCTTTTTGACGGCAAGATTTCTTTGGGTTGCAAACAAATCTTCATAAATATAGTAGGAACCGTTTTCTTCAACCTTAAAAAATGCACTTTCAAACAAATCGGCTTCGTTCTTGCTGATTTTTTTCTCCGCTACGAATTGTGCAATCCGTGGCAAAAAATCATTTTCAAACTGAGCTATTGAAAATCTGTTGCCATAATTTTCTTCAGAAAGCTTTTTTGCAAATATAAACGCTCGGTAATCATTTCTGTCAGGAACATCAAAATTGACTGTAAACGTATTTCGGCTTCGATTTACCCAAGAGAATGATTCAACATTTCGACCGGATTTTGCCTCACGCAGTTTTGAAGTGATTGAAATTCCTGTCTGGTTGCATCCAAAATCAAATTCCGTTTCGCCGGAAATAACCGTTTTGTAATCAGGAATATTTTTTCCGAAAGAAAATCCCATTTTGAAGAATTTTCCTGCAACATAAGGCTCTTTTACAAATTCCTCTTTAGTTTTTTTCTGCTTCAAATACTGATATTCATCTTCTTCCGGCAAATGTGAATAGATAAAGTACTGTGGCTCAAGAAAAAGCCATTCATCGGAGTAATGTTTTATCCAAGTTTTATAATCAACGTGCCCGGCATCCCAAGTAACATCAACCAACTGCCATTTTCCATTTATTTTGACCGCATTCCACTCGTGATCTGTTCTGTCGCCAAGCTCGCCCCTGTAACCGAATCCTTTTGACCAGCCGTGAATTCCGATTGATTCGATTCCAGCAAGACGACACATTTCATTCATTACGTTTGAATAGCCGGAACAAACGCCTTTCTTTTTCTTTAAGACAGACACGTAGTCCTGCTTAGAAACCCAACCAGAAAAATACATTTCCGTATCGTAAGCGATATTGTCGCAAATCCAGTCATGCAAGAGTTTTACTTTAGTAGATTCATTGCCAACATTTTGCGTTAAAAATCGTACAATAACGGGTAATCCCTCCTTGGGATTTGAAAAAACAGATTCCATCGCAGATTTAGGCACATTGCGCACTTTTATGTCCATAGAAGCCGCAAAGAGTGCCCCGCATGCAAAAGCAACGACAATAAAACTGATCATTCTCTTCATTTTCTCTCTCCTATAAAAACTCTGCGTTAGCAGCGTTGCATGGAGGCAACGGATAGCGGGTTGTTGCCAGCGGCAAGAACCCGGCCATGATAAAAAGTATACGGAAGTACTTTTTATCATGCCTCCTATAAAAATTCTGCGTTAGCAGCGTTATTTTTTCTTGAAAATTTCTGTTTTTTTGTTGTAGCTGCCGAGCTGAGATATATCAATTCCCTTGTTAGGCAAACCAAGGTTAGCTGTATCAATTCCCCTAAGGAAGGATTCTAATCTTCGTTCAATTAGATATTGTACACCTTCATACGACATAGGATTGTTATTGCTGAAATAACGGTTCAATGCACTGTTCAATTCCCGCGAATTTTGACTTCTATCCTGTTCAAAATTTTCTCTAAGTGTTTTTGACAGAGCAGAAACGGCATATTCTCCTTTTGGTACCTGCTGAATAAGATAATATAAAATTGCATCGTCTTTATTCAGTTTTTTATCTGTAATCAGCTTATCAATGGCGGTTGATATTTTTTTGTATTTCTCAAGATCAGCCTTGTTTTTCACCCCCAGAGTTTTAGCTTCGCCATATTCAGATTTGTCAGTAAAACCAGCTTCCATTGCCTGATTAAATAATTCAGCTCTCTCAAATCCTTTGGATTTTGCAAGAAGATATTCGTTTTTATCCTTAAACCCTTTTGCCGCATAATAAAGATATTCATCGTAGTCGGCAAAATTGTTATATCCAAGCCCTTTGGCATCGTAATAAATCTGGGAATCAGCTTTGTTGAGGCGTTCATCATAATCAGATCTAAGAATACTTGCTGCACCCTTTGCCAATCCTGATAATTTATCTCCTCTTTTCTCTCGGTAATTCCGATTATCAATTTGCGACAAATCCACAAAGCCGTTTTTATATGCGTCGCTGGCGTCTTCAACTTTCTCAAATGTATTCCGGGCATAATAATAGTAAAAATCAGATTCAGAAATTCCAAGATCTTTTGCCTTCATGTAATCTTCTGCCGATTTAAAATTAGCGCTTTTACCAGCTTTATAATCTGCAATCGTTTTGTATCCGTCCAGATTATAAGCATAATACATGTCACCGGCTTTTATGATTGCTGTTGTAGAAACGTCTTTTGAAACAATATTTGTTCCCGCCCAAAGAAAAACTGTTGAAACACTTTGATTTTTAATCATTGCATCAAAATCATCTATGTTTTTTATCCAAACTGTCGGAAGATTATTTGTGTTATCAATTTCGATATACTTAATTTCTCCTGACGCTGAGCAACAAGCAAGCAGAACGACAATAAAAACTGAAAATATTCGCCTCATACTCTTCCCCTGACTGGTAAAATTTTCTGTTTCTAAAGTATATTTTAAGTCTGAAAATCAATAAAAACAACCTTATTATTACCAATAAAGTATATTTATTACCTTGTCAAAAGTTTTATAAAATCCATTCGCTGTCATAATTTTTCATATGAGTGAAGAAATCCAACTCCCTAAAAACACTGAATCCACAAAAACAAAAGAAACAATACCTCAACTTTTCGGAAAAAATGTACGCAAATATCGGACGTTGAAAAAACTAACACAGGAACAGCTTTCAGAAAAACTTTCAATTTCACAAAAGCATCTTTCCATCATAGAAACAGGAGCACAATTTGCATCAGCATCACTGATTCAGCGAATTTCAGAGGTGCTCGAAGTTTCTCCAGGAGATTTGTTTGGCGGTTCAAGCAACGACATAAAAACTGAACTTGCCAAGAACAACAATCTCCTTATGTCCATGATCGTAAATGAGATAAGACGACAGGGATCAACGATTAACGGTAACATAAACGAAGTCAAACAGATTCTCCAAAGAACTTCGCATCCGCAATCCCCGCTTGATTTTGATTTTAGTCCAATTATATAAGAAAAAGCATCCTATCACACAAAGCTTGATGATTTCAGGGAAACTTCGCCCGAAGAAAGTGTTTTGCGGGTCCCGTCCGGCAATTCGACAACCAGCCCAGCATTTTCATCGATATCGACTGCTTTTGCCCGATAGGATTTTTCGCTGTTTCCGGCAACAGGGAAAACGGTGACTTCCGTTCCAATCAAAAATGAATTTTCCTTGTATTCTTTCAGCACTTCAGCAGGATTTTCGTCCATAATTTTTATGACCTGAGCCGCAACTTCCGCGGCAAGCTCGCAACGTCCGACAATTTGCTGATTTTGGGAGTTTGCGCCATTTTCTGAAAGAGATTTTGTTGCCGCGATCGATCCGACGATTTTTTTAACATCATCAGGAAATACATCAGGATTGTCTTTTAAATTGATTCCAATTCCGATTATTGCTGACTCAATCTGTCCTGACTCGAAATTCGTAAAACCTTCAGTCAGAATGCCTACGATTTTCTTTCCGTTTGCAAAGATATCATTAATCCATTTGATTGAAGTTTTGATGTTATAAAGCTTCTTAATCGCCCTGCACACCGCAACTGCCGAAAAAGCGGTTATCGTCGCTGGCTGAGTAATGATTTCATCTGGAGAATATATTACTGAAAGATAAATTCCTGTGTTCGATGGAGAATAAAAAGTCCGTCCAAGTCTGCCTCGTCCCGCAGTTTGGCATTCAGCAACTATGATGCCTTTTTTCATGTCTGGATTTTCGCTCAAAAAGCGTTTTGCGCATGTGTTTGTCGAATCAATCTTCTTGAAGCAGTCGATCCGATATTTTTTCAGTTCGTCAGACAATTCCGGAACTGCATTGTAGAGATATTTTTCAAAAAGCTCCTTCGAAAAAACATCATCGCTGCTCAAAAGTTCATAGCCGCCGTTGGTGGTGCCTGAAATCTGACAGCCGTCCTCCCTGAGGGAATTGATTGCCTTCCAGATTGCAGCCCGGCTAACTCCGCAAAGTTCGGCTATCTGTTGACCTGAAACCACGCTTCCCTGATTCTGCGATAAATACTGAAGAACTTTCTCTTTCGTAGTCTGCTTTTCCATACCTACATTAAATCGCAAAATGAAAAAAATTTATATCAAAAAATAAGAAAAAATTACATTTTGCACAATCTTTTTTCTTCCCTTTTTTCCTTTTTGTAATTATTATTTAGATATCAGTTTGATATGGAAAAACGCAGAGATGCTTTCCATCCTACCCCAAAAAGCAACGCCGCTATCGCGGAGTTTTATAAGGAGTAAATTATGGAAATTACACTTACAAGTGAAAATTTTGAATCAGAAGTTCTTAAATCAGACAAACCAGTTCTTGTTGATTTTTGGGCTGATTGGTGCGGTCCTTGCAAAATGCTGGCACCTGTAATTGCTCAGATTGCAGAAGAAAATGCGGACAAAATCAAAGTCGGAAAGATAAATGTTGACGATGAGCCGGAACTCGCACAGCAGTACGGAATCGTAAGCATCCCGACCGTCATCCTCTTTAAGGACGGAGCCGAATCTAAAAAATCAGTAGGCCTCGTTCCAAAAGAGAATTTGGTCGCTATGTTCAGCTAACTGAAGGATCAGCCTGCAACAAAAGCCGCTTGCGAACGACTTTCTGTTGCGGGCTATTTTTTTTCTTCAAGAGTATTGTCGTTGCTGTTGTCGGTAATTTTGTCGCTTTGTTTGCTAGGCAATTTCTTGCCCAGCATCCACGGGAACCACAGCAAGATAATCTTTATCGGGATGTAGCAGAGAAGCAATGTGGCGAACGCAAGAATCAATGGAATCACAATAGGAACTTCGCCGTAAAAATACTTTGATATGTGCTTCAGAACAAAAAGAATCGAAAAAGTAATCGGATTTCCGAACGCAAAGATGATCAGCGTGTTCTGAGAAAAAATATCCGTCTTCTTCGGTAATTTCACGAACGTCGCGAAAAGAATCATCATTAAGATTCCAGGCAGCGCATTTATATAGAAAAGAACCGGTATTTTTCCGAATCCCATGCCATTTACTTCTACAACGCCGTTTACTTTGTTCAGCAAAACTGTCAGCACGATACACACGGCAAACAGAATCACTTTTATAATTATGAATGATTTTTCTTTGTTCTCCAAAAATTCTTTCATTGCAGGAACATGATGGAATGTCAAAAAACCACAAATGAAGAATGCGTAGCACATAAAGGCAGGTCCGATTCCGAAAGGAACGATGAATGCCATGTCGGGATGAAATATAATGGCGACGACCGCAAAAATCACTGCAAAAACACACTGACAGATATAGCGGTAATTTTTTGCAAAATGATTTATCAGGCTGAAAATTATTTTTGTAGAAAACAGCGAAGTCAAATACCAAAGCGGAGGATTGTGCATGTATGAAATTTTAGTGTCATGACCAATTCCATAGAACATGCCAATAATCAGCTTTCCAAGATACGGAAAAAATTGTGCGGAAAATATAAGGCTGAAACGCGTGAGAGACATCAGAAGCATATTGATGACCAGCGTTACCAAATAAAGGCAGACATAAGGAATTATCAGAGTTCTGAAACCGGTCTTTACAGTCTTTGACAAAGAGTCTTCTTTCTGCGTCATGCCCGAAAGAAAAAAGAAAAATGGCATAGTAAATGAATTAACAAAAACCAACCAATCCGCACTGAGTTTTCCTGTATGAGCAAACAAAACCACAAAAATTCCGATAAGTTTTGCGTAATCAATCCAACGGATTCGTACTTTAGTCGTTTCCATAAAAAACAGTCCTTATTAAAAACTTATTTCCGGGCATATCGAGGGAGACAAAGTTTTCGAAGCGCCCATCTTTACAATTTTTCACGATTTTAACATAAAAATTTCTGATTTTCTACCATAAAAGGAGTCTCTAAAAATTCCTAGCCGTTTTCAGATTTTTTTATTATCTTTCTATATATAAATTTTGGATAGGACTAATGATTTTTCGTCATTAGCACCAGGAGTATACAAAACCATGGCAGAATATCAGTTTCAAACAGAAGTAAACCAGCTTCTTAAACTCATCATCCACTCAATGTATTCAAACAAGGACATTTTCCTCCGTGAAATTGTCTCTAACGCTTCGGATGCCCTGGACAAGCTCAACTACCTCAAAGTTTCGGACGAGGCTTACAAAGGCGTTAAGAG
>CAMVSS010000047.1 GCA_947170195.1 uncultured Treponema sp.
AGAAAGGCCGTGACTCAAAGACTCAGGCAATTCTTCCTCTCTGGGGAAAAATGCTTAATGTCGAGAAAGTTAGTCCTGATAAAGTTGTCGGAAATGATAAGCTTGATCCGGTCATAAAAACTCTTGGTACGGGCTTCGGAAAAGATTTCAACATCGAAAAACTCCGCTATCACAAAATCATAATTATGGCGGATGCCGATGTCGACGGAAGCCATATCCGAACTCTTTTGCTCACATTCTTCTTCAGGTATATGCCTCAGCTCATTGAGCACGGATATGTATATCTTGCTATGCCACCACTTTTCAAAGTTCAGCTTGGTAAAAAAGAACCTGTCTACTGCTATTCAGATCAGGAAAGGGATGAGGCTTTGGAAGCTTTGGGCGATCAAAGGGATAAGGCGGATGTCCAGAGATATAAAGGTCTTGGTGAAATGGACGGAAAGCAGCTTTGGGAGACAACAATGGATCCAGCTCATCGAAAAATGCGCGTGGTAACAATACCGGATGCCGAAGCTGCGGACAAAATCTTCACTGTCTGTATGGGTGAGGAAGTAGAGCCGCGCCGCGAATTCATCGAAAGCAACTCAAGCTACGCAAATTTGGATATCTAGTAAAAAAGATACTGCCGGACTTGTTCTGGTAATTTAAGGAATTGAAATGTTAGAAGAAGAGAAGACGCCGGAAGGTGGAACAGTAATAAAAATCCCTATTGAAGATGAAGTAAAGCAGGCTTATATCGATTATTCGATGTCGGTAATCGTTCAGCGTGCGTTGCCTGATGTTCGTGATGGTCTTAAGCCGGTTCACCGCCGAATCATGTATGCGATGGACAAACTCAATCTTTCAAGCGGTGGAAAAACAAAAAAATGTGCAACCATCGTTGGTGAAGTTTTGGGTCACTATCATCCTCATGGAGATGCTTCTGTTTATGATGCTCTCGTTCGTCTCGGACAGGATTTCGCTCAGCGTTATACGACAGTAATTCCTCAGGGAAACTTTGGTACTATTGCAGGTGATCCTCCTGCTGCATACCGATATACCGAAGCAAAGATGTCAAAGATAACTGAGGAAATGAATGCGGATATCTCAAAAGATACCGTAGACATGGTTTCTAACTTTGATGACACCACAAAAGAGCCTGCAGTCCTTCCTTCAAAATTTCCGTTCCTTCTCTGTAACGGAACTACAGGAATCGCAGTCGGTATGGCAACAAACATGCCGACTCACAATTTGCGTGAAGTTGCCGCTGCAATCGCAGCATACATCGATAATCCTGATATCTCTATTGATGAGTTGATGCATTACGTCAAAGGCCCTGATTTTCCTACCGGAGGAATTATTTACGGAAGGGAAGGCATCAAAAAGGCTTATAGAACGGGTCGTGGAAGAATTACGATTCGTTCTAAGTTCACAATCGAAACCGACAAACGTGGTCGAGAAAAAATCGTATTTACAGAAGTACCTTACGGTGTGAATACGACAAATATCATCAAAAAAATAAATGAGCTGAAAGAAAATAAAATCATTGAGGGAATTTCAGATGCAAATGATGAGACTTCTGACCGAGTCGGAATGCGTCTTGTTGTGGAACTTAAAAAAGGAGCGATAACAAAGCTCGTTTTGAATCAGCTTTTTGCGAAGACAGATTTGCAGTCAAATTTCGGTGTCATCAATCTTGCGCTCGTTCCTCAGGAAATGGAAGGGGCGCCTCGTTATGATGAGCCAGGATTTTTGACCCTTAAAAAAACATATCTCAAGCCAGAAATTCTTACGCTCAAGCAGCTTATTCATCATTTTGTGCGCCACCGGGATGAAGTTATTACCCGCCGTACGATTTATGATTTGAAAGTTGCAAAACATAAGATGCACATATTGGAGGCCCTGATTACGGCAATCAACAACATTGATGAAGTAATCAGAATCATCAAAGGAAGCCGTGATACAGAAGATGCAAAAAATCAGCTGGAAGCGCGATTCAATTTTGATGACGAGCAGGCTCAGGCTATCGTTGATATGCAGCTCAAACGACTCACACATCTTCTTATTGAGGATTTGCAGACTCAGATTCGTGAGTTGCAGGCTTTTATTGATCATCTCGAAGATTTGCTTGCTCATCACGAAAAGATTCTTGCTCTCATAAAAGATGAGACAAATGAGCTTGCAGAAAAATATGGTGACGATCGAAGAACAGACATCATTGCAGACGAAGTTGAAGAAATCAATACGGAAGACATGATAAAAGAAGAAGAAGTCGTCGTTATGATTTCTAAGCTTGGTTATATCAAGCGAGTTCCTCTTACTCAGTACAAGGCTCAGAGTCGTGGCGGAAAAGGAAGCTTGAGCGCAAATCTGATTGAAGATGATTATATCAACCAGATTTTCATTGCAACTACAAAATCATACATTACGTTCATGACGAACGCCGGAAAAGCATATTGGATTAAAGTCCATGAAATTCCGGAGGCAAGCCGATCCAGCCGTGGTTCAAGCGTCAAGTCTTTGCTTCAGGTTTCGGCTGACGAAGAGATTACAACAATCGTCACGATGAAAGATTATACAGACAATCAGTACATCTTCATGGCGACAGAGAAGGGTATTGTCAAAAAGTGCGCTACCACAGAGTTTGCAAATGCAAAAACCAGAGGTATCATAGCTTTGAGACTCAAAGATGGTGATAAATTAGTATCTTCTATTTTGACTAGTGGTCAAGATGAAATTATGCTAGTCACCCGTAGAGGTCAAGCACTCCGAATTCAGGAAGAAGATGTCCGGCCAATGGGACGCACCGGCTCAGGAGTTACAGGTATCAGGATTTCTGAAGGTGACGAACTGGCAGCTGCAATCAGGGTTGAAAAAGATCAGGATGCATTGGTTATAACAGAAAAGGGTGTCGGAAAACGCGTTGCGTTCGAAGAATTTGGTCAGCATGGACGAGGAACAGGCGGACAGCGCATTTTCGGAAATATTGATGGCAAAGGTGAGATAATCGGAGCTATTTCTGTTTCAGAGAATGATGAAGTCATCTGTATGACCGGTCAGGGAAAAACCTTGCGCGTAAAGGCCTCAACAATTTCAAAACAGGGCAGAGGTTCATCTGGAACAAGGGTTATCAATATCGATGCTCCAGATTACGTTGTCGGATTTGATAAAGTTGCATCGGAAAATTCTGATGAAAAATAAAATTTTGTAATGACAAAAATAAAGATGTTTTGTACAATGCATAAGTGGGGATACTTCTTGTACGTTGGTTATTATCTATAATCATTCCATCAGGCAGCCGGAGAAACTTTTTTGTTTCTCCGGCATTTTTTTTGTTTAAATATAAAAAAAATGCTTGTTTCACGTGAAACAACGATGTTTTTGACCTTTCTGTTTTTAGAAGCCAATGTTTTCCACAATTTATCAACAATTGTGGAAAATTTGAGATTTGTTTTTTCTTTTCTTTTTTCATTATTTTCCGTGTTTGTTAAGGAAAGTGGGGGAGTGGAGAGATATAATTTCCAGAATTTTATATCGACATATCCCCTGAAAAATGATTCATGCTGAAAATGTTTCACATGAAACACTTTTTGTTTATAAGGAATAAATTACTTTTCGCAGAGATGTTTGTTTCACGTGAAACGCAGATATGAAGCAACAGATCTTTTTAAGAGACGCTGACTTGCAGTTGTTCCTGTTTTTATAAATACTACCGAACCTTGTTGCAGAGGATTATAACGTCGGAAGAGATTTATCATGACAGTACTTGTTTTGGGAGGCATTTAGCCTGCCCCAAAAAGAATCTGTTTTCTTGACTCTGATTGTAGCTCGTTAGATAAATTCTGAGGGGTGTGCGATTGTATAATAATTACTGTTTTTGTCTTTTTAGCTCTCCGTCGAAATTGCTGGCGTGAAGGAAATCTCCTTCGTATTTAATTGTGGAATGTTTCACATGAAACACTTTTCAAAAAAAGAGAATAAAATCTTTAAGCTGGTTGCTTTTCTAAAAAAGATTGTTTTCAGAGTAATAATGTTTCACATGAAACATTTGCCTTTAAACTGACTAGCGGTAGTATGCTTATGGTAAGAAAGAACTAATGGTAGGCTGTTTTTTTGGGGGAAATTCATGTTTTAAAGAACGAACGATATTTTGTTTTTTGGGTTATACGAAAAAAAATCCCCCGAAAGAGGATATTTTTGACTTCCAGGGGATGGTGAATTAAAAATCTATACGGGACGTTTATTCAGCTGATTTTTCTAATAAATGTGTTTCCGGATTGTGTTTGACCTCTTTGTTTGAGTTTCGTTGAGAAAAAACACAGCCGCAGTAATCTTGTCTCCACAATCCGTATTCGCTGCTGAGTTGTGTGCTTCTCAGAAATCCTCCTTTCTTCTTGAAATCCGAGAAAAGATATTTCGTTTTGACAGTTTTTTCCGCAGAATCCTTTTCTTCAAGAGATTTTCCGATGGTGTTTATTTTTTCTGAATCTTTATGGGGGCTGATGCTCAGTGTCGTTGTGAACCAATCAAATCCGTTTTCGCAGGCGTAATTCCAAGCCCGCTCCATGCGGAACTTATAACATCTTCTGCAGCGTTCTCCTTTTTCTGGTTCTGATTGGAGTTCTTTTTCTACCAGAACGTCTGTCGCGGAGAAATATTCTTCCGGATTATATGTGTCTTCCTGTAGTTTTACGCAATTTTTAACGGCATCGGGAAATTCCGTCAGAAACTTTTTTAATTCGTTCAGCCGCCGGTAATATTCGTTTTCAGGATGAATATTCGGGTTGTAGTAGTAGATTGTTATGTCAAAATAGTTCGAGAGATATTCTATGACGTATGAGCTGCATGGTCCGCAGCAGGCATGAAGGAGAAGTGACGGCTTTTTTTGCGGCGGGTTATCCTTGAGTTGTTCAATTATGTTATCGAGTATTTTCTGATAGTTTGTTTTTTGTGTTTGAGAGGAAATCATTTTTTTACGGTACTGTTTATTTTTGATTTGTGCAATTTGCTTGTTCCGAATATAAAAAAACGGGCTGCCCGTAAAACTTACTGGCAGCCCTGATGATAGAAAAGCGATGTAAAAAGTAATCCTTAATGTGTGGTCAAGAATTACCATCAGTTTCTTTTCTACACCATATATTAATTTTATTTTGTCTTGCAAAAAACAAAAATAGAATGGTTGTATGAAGTCCGGAGATATTTTTATATTTCTAATATGAATTCAGTTGCTCGGAACAAAAAAAATCGGCATGACGAATTGCCATGCCGACTGATTTAGCTTAATTCAGCTGTTACATCAAATCCTCAAGATTTATTTCTCCAGCTACACACGGAACAGAAATTGCCCAGTTCTCAAGAACCTGAGGATGAACTTCTCCAAAGATTCCGACCTGTTTTCCGTTTACGATGATTGCCGCCTGACGTCCAGAAATGAATCTTGGGTCTTCAACTTCTTTTACCTCGTATTTATGGTCGAGATAATAAAGAACTGTTGAAACTTCAGAAGCGAGATCATTGAAGTTTGCGTTGTTTGAAGCTGTCATGAATCCGAGAGACTGAATTGTCTTTGTTCCCGTATTTTCGGTTTCGTCGAGGAATGCAACTTTTCCGATTTCGAAGATTTTGTGAGGGAATATAGCGTTAGCAGCTGCACTTTCCGCTCTGAGCAATGATGCGATGATTGACGGACGTACGAACTGATAGTTTTCGCTCATCGGGTTGAGAATTTCAATAACTTTGTCAGCCTTGATGTTCATGCGGTCGATGTAATCCTTCTTTGAGCCTAGATAGTTGAAAATCATTTCCTGATATCCAAGACCTACCATGATTTCCTTTGCTTTTCGGCTGAAAATAGTTACCGGTGAAAGATGTCCGACTGTGAATTCATTTGGTCGCTGAGGTTTAAAGTTGTCGAGACCAACACCAATCATTACGTCTTCTATGACATCAACCTCGTGAAGGAAGTCGTTTCTGTATGGAGGCGGATTGAGTGTGAATTCTACGTCTGTTTTATTTGCCTTGCAGTATGCTTCGGTTTTTTCCGTTGTAGGGATATCTTTTGCCACAACATCATTGTCCATTCTTGAAAGGGCATCGATTACCTGGTCTTTTGTCAAATCACAGCCGAGCTTTTTGTTGATAGATGAGAGAAGAGCTTTTGTTGAAGGCTGGAAGTAGAACGGAACAACAATATCTTTTCCAAGTCCTGTTTCATACGGATGCTGAACTTTTACTGGCAGAATTTCGTATCCTGCATCTGCAAAATCACAAGCGACAATGTTTGCTGAAAGCACGAGGTTTTCGATATTGTCTCCGGTAAGTTCTACCATGAGATCTTTGTCGCCGACTTTTACAGCTCCGAGCGTTGCAGAGTTGATGACAGGTGCCATAGAAAGAACTTCATTTGTGTCGTCTGTAAGAAGAGGGAATTTCTTGAGATCCTTGATGATCCAACCGAAATCTTTTCCCTTTGGATGCTCGGTCAATATTTCGCGGCAAGTCATTGGTTTGTCGCATGCGAGCGGAACGAAAGATGTTTTGTCCGGATCGACAGCTTTGTAGTGACATGGCCACTTAATCTGCTCCATTCTGTAAACACCCATGGAGATAGATTTTCGTTTGCGACCGAAGTTCCAGCAGAGTTTTTCCTGAGTCTGGATGATGTCTTTGAGCATCGGCTCGTCTATAGGTTTCCCAGAAATCACGAAGCTGACCATATATGGGCGGACATCTTTCATTTCTGGATCTACTGTTATAACACGGTTGCCTGTGTCTTTGATTGATCCAGCTCGAGACATGAACGGAGAATAGTCTGAACGCTTTGCTCCGTCGTGGAGGCGAAGATTTCGTGCGACACCGCCACAAGACCAGAGGTCAGGACGGTTTGTATCATTCAATTCAATTTTGATAACTCTTTCGTTTTCGCTCTGAGACATGTCCGGCTTTTCATCAAGCTCGGCTTTGCCGCTTGTGAGTTTTTTCTCCAAGGTATCGTAATCGTATTTTGTTCCCAAAAGATTAAAAAAGAGTTTTTCGTTGACTTCGATTTTTGGCATAGTTTTCCTCTATAAAAAGTAAAAGCAATGCAAAAATTATAACGAAATAAGATAAATATCTCAACATTCAGAAAATTTTACTTTCGGTGGTTAGGATGAGAAAAATGTTTTTTGAAATCTGTTTTGTCGGAGTCGTTCATATCTCCGATGTTGTTTAAGAGTTTTTGAACTTCGTTTATTACGTTCTCACGGGGAATCATGCTGTCCTTGTCAGTGATCAGAAGTTCATAAGGTTTTATGTTGAGAGCTTTTATTATTTTGTTCAGAGAGTCGGCGGTCGGCCAGACCAAATTGCGCTCAAAACTGCTGATTGTCTGCGTATTTAAATCTGTTAGTTCAGCAAGTTTTTCCTGGGAGAGATGCCGTTCCTTTCTAAGTTTTTTTATATTTGCATTCAATATAGATTTAATATCAACGATATCAGACATGGTGTAAATTTTATATTGTTAATACAAGTCTTAACATTTTACACCGATATGAAATTATTGTTAAAATTCATATCGGTAATATGAATTTTACTTTTGCTAAAAATGCCCTTAAAACTTCCTGATGATTCCAATCGGATTTGATTTATTCGTGCGGAGGGCTTAATGTTTCATGATCTCAACATCACCCGAATCTTGCGACATGGTTGTTGATTGTTTTTTATTCGAAGAACGGATATTATTTTGCTATGATTGATTTGACACCTAAACAGAGAAAATTTTTGGAAAAAAATGCCCAGCCGCTGAATGTATCTGTTCAGATTGGAGGAGCTGGAGTAACGGACGAGCAGATAAAGCATATAAGCCGATTGCTCGGCGAACACGAGCTCATAAAAGTGAAATTCAATGAGTTCAAAGATGAAAAGATCGAGCTGAGCAAAACAATCGCGGACTCGACAGATTCTACTCTTGTCCGGCTCATCGGAAATGTCGCCATTCTTTATCGAGCTGCAGAGGAAGAAAAAGACCGTCAGTTTGAGAAAGGTCTTAAAAAAGCCTGATTCCTGTTTTTGTAGCAGCCTGAAAGTTTTTATATAGGATTTCCGTTCAGATATTTTTCTACCAGCGCACCGTTTTTGTATACAAGTTTCAGTGAAAAAAACGGTGCTTTTTCTTTTAAAAGATTCAAAAAGATTTTGTCGCCTTCCCAGAGTTCAAGACTGTCGATTTTTTCGAATGGAACCCATTCAAGTTTTCCTTCGTCGCATTCTATTTGAGTGCCGGTAAAATTATCAGATGTGTAAAGGCACATGTATTCGGCCGGATCGTCGTCGCTGATAAAAGAAACAATGCCTCGGAAATTAAAACTAACTAACGTTAGTCCGGTTTCTTCTTTAACCTCTCTTCTGAGACAATCTTCCGGGCTTTCCTGGTGTTCGAAATGTCCTCCGACTCCGATCCATTTATCATGGTTGATGTCATTCTTTTTTGAGACTCTGTGAAGCATTAAATAGCTGCCGTTTTTCTCGAGGTAGCAGAGTGTTGTAAGCTGTGATTTCATGAGTTCAGTATAGAAGAAAATCAGTTTTTTGTGTGTTGTTTGGTCTTAAAAAGTAATATCGATTTAAATCAATTTGTTTTGACGAATGGTCTTTGTGATGATAGAATTCTAAAAATAGTATTAAAGTTTTCGGAGGAATGTATATATTACGGAGAGATATCACTATAGCGATAAAGATCTTGCTCTTTTAGAGAGCTGCTGCGTTCCTCTTGCTGTTTATCAATTTATCGACAATCGTATTATAACAATTGCACTTTCTCAGGGATTCTGTGATCTTTTTGATTTGCCAGATTGAAATGAGGCTTATCGCCTTATGGATGATGACATGTATCGAGACTGTCATCCAGATGATGTGGCTAGGATCGCTGATGTCGCCATGCGTTTTGCAAAGAATTCCGGACCATATAATATAATCTATCGTACAAAAGTAAAAGGGAACTATAAGATAATCCATGCCTATGCCAAACATATTTTCAAAGGTTCTACACGACTTGCTGTTGTGTGGTATGTAGATGAAGGTGACTACAGCGGGGATTTTGAAAACAAAGAGTTCTCGTTGATGGGAATCTATTCAGGATTTTTGAACGATTCCCTTATAACTCATGAATCCAGCTATGACTTTCTTACGGGTCTTCCTACAATTTCATATTTTTTCTCTCTCACGGAAGGTTCTTTTAAAAGAGATTTGAAAGCGGGAAAAAATTCGGCGATGCTTTTCTTTGACCTGACCGGAATGAAGTATTTCAACTTCAAATATGGTTTCGCCGAAGGAAACAATCTTATCCGGGCTTTTTCAAGGCTTTTGGTTGAGACTTTTACGCATTCATGCTGCTGTCGTTTTGGTATGGATCGATTCTGCGTTTATACAGATGATATCGACCTTGAGGAAAGGCTTTGGAGCCTGTTTGGAAAATGTGAAAACCTGAATGATGGAAAGGTGCTCCCTGTTCGCGCAGGAATTTATACGCTTGAAATGGGAAAATGTGAAGTCAGCGTTGCCTGTGACCGAGCGAAAATGGCCTGTGATTCTTCCAAAAAAGTATATGTCTCTCATTTTACGTATTTCGATGATTCAATGCTTGCTGATTCTGAAAAGAGGCAGTATATAATCGATAATCTCGACAGGGCAATCAGCGAAAAATGGATACAGGTTTATTATCAGCCGATAATTCGCTCTGCGAACGGAAGGGTTTGCGATGAGGAAGCTCTTTCCCGCTGGATAGATCCAAAAAAAGGCCTTTTAAGCCCTGCTGATTTTATTCCTATCCTTGAGGATGCAAATTTAATTTACAAGCTTGATTTATATGTGACTGAAGAAATCCTCAAAAAGATGAAAGCGCAGTCAGATGCCGGACTTTATATTGTTCCGACTTCGGTAAACCTTTCGCGTTCGGATTTTGACAGCTGCGATATCGTCGAGGAAATCCATAAGCGCATTACGGATGCCGGAATTGCTCCGGAAAAACTCACCATCGAGATCACCGAAAGCATCATTGGAAATGATTATGATTACATGAAATCCCAGATAGAAAGATTCCAGTCATTGGGATTTAAAGTCTGGATGGATGATTTTGGTTCCGGATATTCTTCTCTTGATTTGCTTCAGAAACTTAAGTTCAATCTCATAAAACTGGACATGAAATTTATGCAGGAGTTCTCGGAGAATGAAAAATCAAGGATTATTCTTTCCGAGCTTATTCGCATGGCTCTTGCCCTGGAAATAGAAACTGTCTGCGAAGGTGTTGAGACCGAGGAGCAGGTGGAATTTCTCAAAGAGATAGGCTGTACAAAACTTCAGGGATTCTATTATTGCAAGCCGATTCCGGCGGAAGAAATTTTCAGGCGGTATGAAACCGGAATTCAAATTGGTTTCGAAAATCCTGCGGAATCTGATTATTATTCTCATCTCGGAAAAATAAATCTTTATGATCTTTCGGTTGTCACAAACGGCGACGAGGAAATTTTCGAGAATTTCTTCAATACTCTGCCGATGGCTGTAATGGAACAGAATGAAAATAAGGTTATTCTTGTTCGTGGAAACAAATCTTACAGAGAATTCTTAAGGAAATATTTCCCGGATATAAAAATTGATAAGAAACTCGAATTTTCGGTTGAGAAAGATAAGGACGCAAAAAATTTTATAGATACAGCTCTCAAGTGCCGAAAATGTTGTCGCCCAATAATTGTTGATGAAGTTGCTTCTGACGGAACAAAAATGCATATCTACTTCCGAAGAATTGCAGTAAACCCTGTAACAAAAGTCGCAGGGTTTGTGATGGTAATTCTAAGCACTGATTAAAACGGATTTATTTTTTTAATACTCTGGTTGCGTTAGCTACAGCAAGAATGCATACGCCGACATCACCGAATACAGCAAGCCACATGTTTCCGATTCCGACTGCGCTCAGAAGCATTATCGCAACTTTGATGCCGATAGACACCCAGATATTTTGCCAGACAGCGTTCATCGTGCGGCGAGATATTTTTATTGCGTCGATCAGTCTGCTTGGCTTGTCGTCCATGATTACAACATCGGCAGCTTCAATAGCGGCATCGCTTCCTAAAGCACCCATTGCGATTCCTGCGTCAGCACGAGCGAGAACCGGGCTGTCGTTTATTCCGTCGCCAACGAAGATTAATTTTTTCTTTGGTGAAATCAATTCTTCGACCTTCTGAACCTTGTCCTCTGGTAACAAATCTGCGTACACCGTATCTATTCCAAGATTATCTGCCACAACAAGAGCTGTGGATTTTGTATCGCCTGTGAGCATTACTGTTTTATGGAAGCCGAGTTTTTTCAAACTAACTACCGTTTGTTTTGAATCTTCCTTTTCTTTGTCGGAAATCACGATATTTCCAGCGTATTTTCCATCAACAGCAACATGAACAACAGTTCCTGATATCGGGCGGTCTGCTGGATTTGCAAAATCCTTGACGTTTTCCTGAACCATGAGTTTTGCGTTTCCTGCCAGAACTGTCTTTCCTTCAACTACCGCTCGTATGCCAAATCCTGTAATCTCCTCCGGCTCAAGAATTTTTAAGGCATCGCAAAGTACGCAGTGATGAGCTTTTTTAAGAGATTTTGAAATAGGATGATTTGAATAGCATTCTGCGTGGGTTGCGATTGCTAACAAACTATCGTTAGTAAATCCGTTTGCAGGATTGACTTCTGTGACGTCGAAAATTCCCTTTGTGAGAGTTCCTGTTTTGTCAAATACGGCGATTTTTGCTTTTGCCAGAACTTCTACGAAATTAGATCCTTTGATAAGGATTCCAGAGCTTGATGCAGATCCGATTCCGCAGAAAAAGGCGAGCGGTACAGAAATTACAAGTGCGCATGGACATGAGACAACAAGGAATGTGAGCGCTCGATAAATCCAAACGGACCAGCCGTAGTTATCAGAATCAGCAAAGAGTTCCGGCATGAAAATCTGCAAGAAGAGCGGTGGCAAAATAGCTACTGCAAGAGCCGCAATACAAACAATCGGTGTGTAAACTTTTGCAAAGCGCGCGATGAATTTTTCTGATTTTGCTTTGACTTCGCTTGCTTTCTCTGTGAGATTCAAGATTCTGCTTACGGAACTTTCTCCATATATTTTTGTCACGCGGATTTTCAGAAGTCCTGTCTGATTTACGAATCCTGCCAGAACTTCATTATTTGTCGTTGCAGAAAGTTCTCTTGGAACGCTTTCGCCTGTGAGGGCTGATGTGTCCGCAAAAGATTTTCCCTCAATGATGATTCCATCAAGAGGGATTCTTTCACCTGCTTTAACCTCTATAATTTCGCCGATTTTTACATCTTCCGGAGAGACGATTATGGCATTCCCGTCTCTGATTACGCAGGCTTTGTCTGGGCGAATGTCCATAAGTGCTGAAATTGAATCCCTTGAGCGGTCAACTGCATAGTCCTGGACAAATTCTCCCAGATTATAGAAAAGCATGACAGCGACGGCTTCCGCATATTCACCAACGAAGATGGCACCGATGGAAGCAACGCTCATCAGAAACTGTTCTCCAAAGATATTTCCGCTGTGAATATTTCGTATTGCACCTTTTATGACATCTCTTCCGCAGATGAAATAAGCCGCGAGGTAAAGAATTCCGTATGTGAGGCGGCTGATGTTGCCTGAAAAATTGAAAGATTTTGCAAGTGACTGTACAAGCGGGGATTGCGCGGAAAAAATCTGAAGATGCTCTATCAAGAGTGCTGCTACAAAAACAACGGCCGCAATGATTATTTTTTTGAGAGAACCTTCGTCTTCATCGTGCTCGTGATCTTCATGGCAACCGCAGCTGCAATGGATTTCATGCGCATGGTCGTGATGGTGTTCATGGTGGTGATGTTCGTGTCCGTGGTGATGTTCATGCTCGTGTTCATGCTCGTGTTCATGCTCGTGTCCGTGCTCGTGTCCGTGCTCGTGTCCGTGCTCGTGTCCGTGCTCGT
>CAMVSS010000048.1 GCA_947170195.1 uncultured Treponema sp.
GGAAGATTGGGCACTCCAACCGCAAGCGGTTGTCGGGCTTTCTGGGGTTCCGCTACCGCTCCATTGCCTCCGGCAACGGCTCCCGCCGCCCCGCCAATCCCTAGCGCGTCCGCCTTCGCAACACAGTTGCTCGGAGACTCGCTCAAAACCTGTCTCACAGGTTTTGCCCCTGTCGGGTCGCTCCCTACTTTTGCAGCAGCCACCTGTTCAGCCGTGAGTCCGTAGACCGGAGCCGGGGTATCGTTGTATTTTTCTATATAATCGAGACAATTTTCGTCAAAGACAGCCAGGGCGCGGTAACCGTAGTAAGTTTCCATCATCGGCTGCATGAGCGGATTGATGATACATGCGCTTAATCCCGCGTAAAGTGCCATCGCAAAGAAGCGCGAGTTGATGATGTCGCGGCGCGGAATTCCGAAACTGATGTTTGAAACGCCGAGCACAAACTGCAAGCCCTGGTCTCCGTATTTATTTTTCAAAATCTGAATCGCACGGACTGTTTCCAGCGCTTCCTTCTGCTGGCTTGAAACCGTGAGCGTGAGCGTGTCGATTACGATGTTTCGCACAGGAATTCCGTATTTTGCGGCCTCTGCGATGATTTTTTCTGCCACCGCAACGCGGCCTTCTGCAGTCGGCGCAATTCCCGCCTCATCGATACAAAGGGCAACCACAGCTCCGCCGTATTTTTTCACCAGAGGGAGAACCTTGTCCATTACATCCTGGCGGCCGTTAGTTGAGTTAATCAGTGCCTTACCGTTGTAGTAGCGGAGGGCTTTTTCCAGAACCGGGGCTTCGCTTGAGTCAATCTGGAGTGGCGTGTTGAATGCCCCCTGAATGGTTTTTACCGCGTCCACCATGGTCTGGGCTTCGTCGATTCCCGGAAGTCCTACGTTTACATCGAGAATCTGTGCGCCTGCGTTAATCTGGCTTTCTGCCTCGCCTAGTACGAAATTCATGTTGTGAGTGAGAAGAGCTTCCTTGACCTTCTTTTTGCCGGTCGGGTTGATACGTTCACCGATAATCTGAGGACCCGCATTTCCGCCGATCTGAACGCTTGAGTTGTACGAGCAGATGAAGCAGGCGTTTTCAAATTCGCAGGGCTTTCGCTTCTGTGGCGGCATTGCTTCAACCACTTTGACCATTTCTGCAATGTGGGCTGGTGTCGTACCACAACAGCCGCCGAAAACGGTAACGCCAAGTTCACGGTATTTTTTGTGATGCTCGGCAAATTCTTCAGGCGAGACGAGAAAAACTGCCTTTCCGTTGATGACCGTCGGTAAGCCCGCATTCGGTTCAGCTGCGACAGGAAGATGGGCGTATCTCATGTATTCGGTGACGATTTTGTCGTCTTCAGAAAGCGAGCCGCCACAGTTCATACCGATTAAATCCACTCCGAGCGATTCAAGATAAACGACCACTGTACGGATATCGCTACCAGTCAAAGTGCGCAGGTTCGGCTGGAAAGTAACGCTCGTAAAAATCGGAAGATTCGTATTTTCTTTTGTGGCAAGAACCGCCGCCTTGATTTCGCGCAAATCTGCCATGGTTTCGATAATGGCAAGCTCAGCACCCGCTTTTTCGGCGATAATCGCAGCCTCTTTATAAGTTTCGTATGCTTCATCAAAAGTCAAATCGCCCATCGGCTCCAGAAGACGGCCAATCTGGCTCGTATCCCATGAAATGTAGTGAGGGCGGGTATTTCCTTCTTTTTCTGCCTTTTCGATACATTCTTTCTGGATTTTGATTCCCGCTTCGATGTACTCTTTGCACGAATATTTTGCCGAAATGAGCTTTAACGGGAGCGCACCGAAAGTGTTCGCCGTGAGCACGTTCGCGCCAGCCGCAAGATACTGCGAATGAATATCCGCGATGATTTCAGGCTTTTCAATCGAAAGGTCTTCTGGAATATCGTAGTCAGTGTAGCCCGTTTTTTGAATCATCGTACCGATGCCACCGTCAAAAAAAACAGGCAGACCTGCTTCAACCTGAGATTTTAAAAAGTCGCGGAAGTTCTGTTTCATAGAAACGATTTTAACAAAAAAACCACCCTAGAGCAATGATAGGAAAAAAACAGTCTGGCGACATCAAAAAAATAATCGCAGGAGCATAAAAAAGCGTTCCCCAAAACATATTTGGAAAACGCTTTTTTTATATTTTGGAAATCTCCAAAAACTGAAGTTTTTAGAGATTCCTTTTTATGAAAAAATGATAGAGGCTGTTTCAAAAGTCTGTTACTTTTGAAACTTGTTCTAGTTGCTAGGTGTATAAACAACTTTGTTAATATACAATCCGCCAGCCTTCTGCTTCTCACGAGAATATGTAATGATTGCAGTTGTTGCTTCCGTGAAAGTAGCAGTATACACGAGGTAGTTATCCTCCCACTTTTCTTTCTCTGGATCAGGATCGGTATCTATCATGTAATAGCTTACAGTCTGAGCAAGCTTTACTTTGCCAGCCTGATCAAAAACAACAACTTTTCCCAATTCCTCAGCTTTTTTGCTTGAACCACCGACCGTAACCTTTACAGTTCCTGCTGCAGGCACCGGTATAGCAACATAATCATTTGCTTCAGCTAAATTTACAGATGTTCCAACATTTTTGTTGCTCTTAAATCCATTATCAGCAAAAAACAAAAGATTTTTTCCAGTTGAATCCTCGTTCGTAACAAGCTGAAGCTTCGTATCAGAACTATATATAACAGCACCAGAATCAAGTTTAGTAGTGTGAATAAAATTATTGCCGAGCATATTGCAGTATCCGTTACTACCATCGGTTTTAATTCCAGAAAGTTTATACTCAGCTTTTGTAACAGCCGCAGGTGCAGCTCCACGTGCGGCAAGCATATCCAGATAAGTGATGTCATCTTCTGCCTGAGAGCAAGAAGTAAGAGTTACGCCAACTAACAGTGCAGAAACAGCTAAAACTTCAAAAAGTTTAATTTTTTTCATGAGATTCTCCTTTTTTTATTTAGTACAATTGTACCAACTTTCTTATATTATAAGTTCTTTTGTACCAAGTTGCAAGTTGGAATTTGTACATTTGTGCTATTTTTTGTATAGCGTATGTTAGATTTTTGGATAAGGGTAAAAGACTGTCTGGATTATCAGGAAGCAACACAAAAGGATTTAGCCGAGAAAATTGGCGAAAGTTACAACACCTTGCAGTCCTGGATTAACAGAGACAGGCTTCCCAATGCAGAACAAGCGGTGAGAATAGCAGAGGAACTTAAAGTTTCTGTAGAATTTCTGGTGAACGGTAAAAATATCCGCCCGAGAATAAATCTCGAAAAAACCGTGAAACTTCTGCGGGAAGCTATAGTGAATTTGGAAAAAGATTTTTAGCGCACGTCACGCATTCGTAGCCGCGATAATTTCGTTTACGTTGCTGACTATTGCCTTTGCGATCTCAGGCTTGTTCATCGTGTAGATGTGAATTCCGCGCACGCCGTTTGAAATCAAGTCGATTATCTGATCGGTTGCGTATGCGATTCCAGCCTGCTTCATTGCCTCCGGAGAATTTCTAAATCTGTCACAAATCGCAAGAAGTTTTCGAGGAATGTATGCATTCGACAAATCTACCATTCTGCTGACCTGATTTGCATTTGTGATCGGCATGATTCCGGCAAGAACTGGAACATGAATTCCGGCCGACTGCAATCGGTACAAAAATGAATAAAGCATGTCGTTGTCGAAGAACATCTGGGTGGTCAAAAAATCAACTCCGGCATCGACCTTGAATTTCAATTTATCAATATCGTTGTCGCGTCCCGAGCTTTCCGGATGACCTTCCGGGTAGCAGGCACCGCCGACACAGAATCCTTCTTTCTTGAGCAGGCTGACCAAATCCGATGCGTGCGTAAATCCTGACGGGAAAATATTCTCGCCTTCAGCGGCATCCTTAGGAAAATCACCGCGCAGAGCAAGCACATTTTCGATTCCCTTTGATTTTAAATCTGAAATCGTGCCCTCAATCTGCTCCCTTGTCGAACGGACGCAAGTCACATGCGCAAGAGCTGTCGTCGAAGCATTCTCAATTATTTTTGCTATTTCAGCTGTGTTTGTCTTTGTCGTTCCGCCAGCCCCACAGGTTACGCTGATAAAGTCAGGGTTCAGCGAGGTCAATTCAATAGCTGCATTTTTTACTGATTCAAATGCATCCTGCTTTTTTGGCGGGAAAATCTCAAGAGAAAAAGTCACTTTTTTTGAATTAAGGATATCGGCAATTTTCATACTTCTTGATTATATCAAAATACAAAAACCATTGCGAGAAGAAAAAAATTATATTCTGTCATAGAAAAAATCTATATTTAACTAAAAATCAGCCTTAAAATCCGCTACAGCTCATTTTTCAGCTCGTTAAGCTTGCGGAGTTTTGCCTCGTCGAGTTTTATAAAGAGATTTTTTTCGTTCGTTGGCAGGACAAGACCTTTCGGACCATTTTTTGCCCGCCTAAGATGCTTGACCTGAGTGTAATACAAATCCGCGCTGCCGTTTTTTCGAGCCTTAGAGTAATACACTGCCAGATTTCCGGCGTAAAGCATTATCTCAAGCGGAATAGTTTTTCCAGGCCGATTTTTTACAAACACGTAGCCGCCGTGATAATCGCGGGTGTGGAACCACATGTCCGCGCCCTTCACATGATGACGCAAAAGCTCGTCGTTTTCGCTCGCATCCCGTCCGACCAGAATGTACCAGCCGTCAATCTCGTAATCCAGTCCGGGGTGAGATTTTTTCTCCTGCTGCCTCGGTTTCTGCGTTTTTCTCAGGATCTGTTCGAGTTTTATCGGATTTTTTTCTGCAATTATCGACGCATACTGTTTCTCAAGCTCGGCGAGTGATTTTTCTGCCGCCTGAATATCATATTCCAGATTCTCAAGTCCACCGGTCTGCTTTTTATACGTTTCATAGTATTCGGAGGCGTTTTCCTGAGCTGACTTTTTCGGGTCAATCTTGATGCGCACGGTCTTTCCGGTCTCATAATCTTCCACTTCGAGGAAATTTGATTTTCCGTCAATCAGATGGCCGAACGAAAGGATTAAATCCCCCTGATGCTTGAGCTGCTCAGCATTCAGGAATGCATCGCGCTTTTCTTTCAGACGTTCGATTGCCGCCGCCTGACGGCTCTTATGCGAGTTGTACCATTTTTCTGCCTGCTCAAGCAGCGATTCGAGCGATGTCTGCGCCGCATTTTCCGAATAGAACAAATCAACTTTCTGATTGTATGAAAGATCCGGGTAGTCAGGATGATTTTCCGCATATTCCTGCGCAAGCTCCGCGAAATCCCTGACAGGAAATTTTTTCAGCAGGTATTCTTCGTCCGGACGTGAACCACCGTCTTCAGCCGAAAGTGACTTTCCAGCATCCGGCAAGAACGCTTCTCCGCGCACTTCGCCTTTTGCAGGTCTCCGGTAGAAGCTGTCGAGAATCACGTCGTTTTCGTCGCAGAGAAATATGTTTCCGGCATTTGACCAGAGCCGAATATACAGATTGAATATCTCGTCATCTCCGTCTTCCTGTGCTGACTTTGCCTTTTTTGCGGCATGTTCCTGAGCCTGCGGCATGACATAAATCGTTCCGGCCTTTTCGAGCGTCAGCTTTATGATTCTGTTCTTGCTGAGCTGCTCGCACGAAAGGATTCTTGCACCCTTAATCTTTGCCTTTAAAAGCTCGTTGAATCTCAGCGGTTTTTCGTTTTTAGTGATTTTTCTGCGCGTCTCGCTGATTCTGCATGCCCCCGGCGTCAGCGCGATGAAGACTGTTTTCGGGATTCCTGGCTTGTACGTATAGAGTGCGATGGAATCATAATTCGGCTGGACGATTTCCTGAATAAAGCAGCCCGCAAGGTCGAGTTCCGAGAGAATGACATCAATTTCGTTGCAATTTAAAGACATAAATCAATTCTATAGTCAAAAATCTGTTTAGTAAATCGGAGCCAGAAAAGCAAACAAGACAAACGCTTTATAAAAATACAGGAAGTTTTCCGGCGCATATCTGAAACTAAAAAGGCAAAATTGTGTTTTTAATTTTATACCAAACTCAATTGGTAAACTTCCATTAAAATGATAGAATCAGGACATGAACATGAATCTCAAGAAAAAATCTTTTCTCATCATATTTTTGCTAATTTTAAAAAGCACGGTTTTTGCGCTTGGCGACGTATCTGACAAATCTGTCAGCATGGGGCTTACGATTCCGTTCTTCTACCAGAACATCCGCAGCAACGATCCAGTAGAGGCAAAAATCTTTGGTGTAGGACTGAATTTTAATTACCGACAGCTCTTGCCTGTCAAAAAAATCGGCTTCTTTACGGATGCGAGCGTCTTTATGCCTATTTCCCGAACCGAGACATATGACAGCAGCTCAGTAACATCAAAATTCACGGATTATGAGTACTATTTCGGAATCGACAGTCTCACCGGAATCTATTCGGTTTTATTCCGTTCGGGCTCAATTTCAATACCTGTGGGATTGGGCGTTCATCTCGACGGAATGATGAGCAAATATAAAACTTCTGAATCTTCAACAAAATATGTCGGCTACACGGTCGGCACAGGTCTCTGGAGCAATTTTGAGGCAAACATAACAAAAAATATGGCTTTTTTCGCCGGACTTAAGGTTATGTATGATTTTTACTATCACTCAAGCGCAAAAGGCTCTTCAAATTCCTCAGACAAGGGCCTGACGAATTCCGTCGAATTCTTCCCGACCGCCGGAGTCATTTTTAGATTGTAGAGCAAGTTTCAAAAGTCCGTTACTTTTAAAACTGTCTCTGTAAAAACTTCGAAAACTCGCCTTTGGCTCTCCTGCTTTTTCACCGGATTTCCAGACGAGTTTTTCGGACAGCCTATCACACTTTGAACAGATCGATCTGGCTTCCAATCTTTCCGATTGCGCCCTGAACCTGACCGGAAATATCACCCAAAGCGGAACCGGTCTCATTGATTCTCTTAGCACCCAAAGCCATTTCATCCATACTGCCTTTCATAGCAAGGGTAGCGGACTGAAGATTTTTTACTTCATCAAGGATCATCTTGTTTCCGTTTGCCATTTCGGTAGATGCTGCACGAACTTCCTGAGTGCTGTCGTTCATTGTCTTGAGCGCGTTCGTAATCTGCTGAGAGCCGCGATTCTGCTCATCCATGGCATCTTTAATCTGCATTACGAGCTGGTCTGTTTCCTGAATTTTCTGGGAAACAATTCCGAACGAGCGGCTTGATTCATTAGAAGCTTCGACAACTTCGTTAATCTGTGATTTGATTTTCGTAAGCTGATCGCCGATCGTCTTTGACTGCGCAGATGAAGTTTCTGAAAGCTTTCGAATTTCATCCGCGACGACGGCAAAGCCTTTTCCGGCCTCACCCGCATGAGCCGCCTCAATAGCCGCATTCATAGCAAGCAAGTTCGTTTGTTCCGCAATGCTAGAAATAGCCATGTTTGCGTCCTGCAACATTTCGCTCTGAGCTTCAATCTGCAAAATTCGGTCGTTGACATCATTCTGCATTTTGAATCCCATGCTCGCGTTAGACTCAAGCTCCTTGAAAGAGAAAGCCATTTTTTCGACAGAATTATTTACGGACATGATGTTTCCGATCATTTCCTCAACGGCCGTGCTTGCCTGAGTTACACCGGCAGACTGATTTTCAATCATGCGGTTGAGCGATTCGATGTTTGAAGAAATCTCATCAACTACTCCGGCTGTCTGATGAACGCTTTCGTTCTGAGAATTGATCTGCTGGGAAACATTATCAATATTCACAATAATCTGGGAGATTGCGCCCGCGGTGTCCTGAGTACTTGCGCTCATACTCTCGCCGGAAACCGCCAGCTCGTCCTTTGATTTTTTTGTCTCGCTTACAATCTGCTGAAGCTTGTCACAGAACGCGTTGAAGTTGATTACAAGGGCACCGATCTCATCGAGAACCCTGAGCGTAACACGCTTCGTCAAATCAGCCTCGCCGGTCGCCATTTCCTTGAGCTGCTTTGTTACATTTGCTATTCGCCACATAAGCCAACGGACAAACAGCCAGCTTACGAACATCAAAATAATTGCAAGCACAGATGCGATTGGTAGAACAAGCCCAAGAGTTTTATTTTTGACAGTCTTAATATCTTCAAGGCTTTTTGCAATGAAAATCATGCCGGTGACTTTGCCAGTATCGTTTTTGAGTGGCGAATAGATGGAAAAATAATCTTTTCCTTTTATTTTATTTTCTCCAGTGTAAGACTCGCCTTTTAACAAAACAGTTGAAACAATTTCTTCGTTGTCGAGTACTGTACCCTGTACACCTTCAATACTCGATTTTACGCGGGTATTATTTTCAAATAATGTACATTCAACACCGTATGCATTCTGCATGAGCGTGATAAAGTCTTCAGTTCCCAAATCATAGGCAAAAACAACTGCACCGATTACTTTGCCGTCTGATTTTATAGGATAGGCATATGCAACGCACAAACCTGACGTATGAATTGGTTCAAACGAAAAAGCCGGTTTACCTGTAAGGGCATTGGTAACGACATAACTTGCCAAAAGGCTTGATTTTTTGGCAAAACCATTTTTTCCGCCCATTATAACTTTTGCATTTATATCAACAAATGCCATGTATTCGTAATCAAGGTTTTCTGTATATACATCAACAATTTCTTTGAGTTTGACATCATCTTTTTCAAGAACCGCTTTAATTACGTCTTCTCTGTCAGCAGAAATAGAAGCCGCTGTTTTAAGGGTTATTGTCCAATCTTCAAGTACGCGGACAGCTCCTTTTGCAGACTGAATAATCTGCTGTTCAGTGAATTTTGTCTGATTCACACTAAAAACAGTAAGACTTACTGCAGCTACAGCGACACCACTAAGAACAATTACGCTTCCGATAAGCGCAATGAGTTTTGTCGCAATTTGAATATCTTTTTGACCTTCAACAGGACGGTTGTTCACAATTTTTTTAGCCATATTTTTTTATATCCTTATTTAATTATAGGACCAAATTTGCGAAAAGTGAAAGAAAATATAAAAAAAGTGATTTGAGCCGGTCAAACAACCGGATAAGCAGACTTCGAAAATGCGAGCACGAAAAGACAAAGCAGCGCAAAAAATAAAAATCCCGCGCTTCCAAAATGAAGGCGGGATAATATACGAAATTATTCTTCAGAGAAGTTCGTTATCGTGGGAATTTCGTTTTGAATTCTGCCAGAACTTTTTCCGGAGCCGGTTTTGCGTCAACATCTACGAGATTGCCTTTTCCTCTGTAGAAATCAATGAGAGGAGCTGTTGAATCGCGATAAACCTTGAGACGGTTCTGGATTGATTCGGTTTTGTCATCATCACGAGTGTAAAGCTCTCCACCGCATTTGTCGCATTTTCCTGCAACTTTAGGCGGGTTGAACTTTTTGTGGAACATCTGGCCACAGTCTTTGCAGCATACTCGTCCGCCGAGACGCTCAACTACAGCCTCATCCTCAATGTCGAAGTTTACAGCCGCATCGATTTTTGCAAAACCTTCAAGAGCCTCTGCCTGTGGAATTGTGCGTGGAAAACCGTCCAAGATATAGCCGTTCTTGGTGTCATCCTTTGAAAGACGATCCTTTACCAAACCGATTGTGATTTCATCGCTTACAAGACCGCCGGCATCAATAATAGCCTTTGCTTTTTTTCCAAGCTCAGTGCCATTTTTGATGTTCTCACGAAAAATATCTCCGGTTGAGATGTGTGGGATTCCGTAAGAAGCTGCAACTTCCTTAGCGAGAGTACCTTTTCCAGCTCCAGGTGGTCCTAAAAAAATAAAATTCATTTTTTGCTCCTAAAAAATTCCGCGACAGCGGCGTTGCATGGAGGCAACGAATGTGCGAGTTTTTGCCAACGGCAAAACTCGGCAATGATAAAATTACATGGAAGTAATTTTATCATGCCTCCTAAAAAATTCCGCGTCAGCGGAAGTTAGTATCGCCATTATATAAAGAAACGGTAATAAACTCAATTTCCGTATTCCACTTGAACAGCATTTTTCCGGCACAAGCTAACAGAAGGTTCTTTATTTTCGCAAGGTTTTCAGTTCCGATTGCGCCCTGAATCGCCGAACCGTATGCAGAATTTTCAGGACAGAACCAACGCTCAATTTCAACGGATGTTATATTGCGCTTTTCTTCGAGAGTTCGGGCAGCTGATTTTACGCCGAAACCATATTTTTCGAAAGATTCAACGATTGTCTTGCCGTTCCAGTTAAAGAGGGAATTTTCCTTGTCATTAAAAAACAAATCCTCGGCTTTTTTCATTTCCGACAAAATCGGATCGTACAATTCTGACGAAGTGTTTGAGAGAATCTGCTTTTTTATAAGCTCGGAAATGCGCTGTGCCTTTCCAGGTATTCTTTGAGAAATGATGATTTTAAAATCTTTTGAGAACGGACTTTCATTTTCACTGGCTTTGCATTTTGCATTCAAAACGTAGGACAGGACATCCGCGGAATCCTGAGAGACAAATGGATCGCGAAAGAAGATTCTGTCAAAAACGATTTCTTTTTTGGCAAAATTATCAAAAATCTCGGAAAACTGTTCCTGATTCAAAAAGTTTGCCGATGTCTCTGGCCGAATTTCAAAAACCGGTTTGTCCAAATCTTCAAGCGTTCGTCCATACTGCTCAAGGATTTCTTTGCTCTTCTGACTTCTGCACAATCCGCAAGTCAAACCTTCCGGTGTTTTTCGAAGGGTTTCCCAAATCAGAAGTCCGTCATCAGCATTCCAGATAAGGCTTCTCGTGTGGCGGCTCAAATCTCCGAGCTGAATCATCGCGTCACGGATTTCGGTCAGGATTTCAGCACGATTTGAGTCCAGACGGGCGCGCCATGATTTTTCAGCCTTATCGAGAGTGTTTTCTTTTCGACTATCTTTTGGTGTGAAAGTGAGGTTTTCTGATTTTACGGTCGTGTTCTGATTGAAATTTTTGTTAATCCACCATTCGCCAATCGGGTTTGAAAAATCCTCTGCAAAATGTGGCAGCGGATGCATTCCGCAGCTCGCATCGGTGACAGGTTTTTCAGGCTCGATGTGCTCCAGAATCGAAGAAATCTGCATTTCGCGGCGGCTCAAAACATCATCGTGGATTTTTGCTTCGTAGCCCTGTGTGCTAGGCGTGTAAAAAACGCGTCCGACAAGCTCCGTCGGAAGATATTGCTGGGCGACCCAGTGGTCTCGGTAGGCGTGCGGATAAAGATAGCCGTCTCCGTGCCCGAATCCTTCGGCATCGCGGTTTGAGTCTCGCAGATGGTTCGGAACTTCGGCATCTTCTTTTTCGACGGAAGAAAGCGCGTCAAAGAACGCCATGCTCGAATTTGATTTTGGGGCGGTCGCAAGATAAAGCGCGGCGTGTGCAAGATGATAGCGTCCTTCGGGCAAGCCAACGCGGTCGAAAGCGTCCGCGCAGCTTGTAACGACTCCGAGCGCGTAAGGGTCTGCAAGTCCCGTGTCTTCGCAGGCAGAAATGAGCATGCGGCGGAAAATAAAATGAGGATCTTCGCCAGCTCGGATCATGCGGGCAAGCCAGTACATTGCAGCATCCGGGTCACGCCCGCGCAGCGATTTTATAAAAGCCGAAATAATGTCGTAGTGATAATCTCCGTCTCTGTCGTAAAGAACGACTTTTTTCTGAATTGATTCTTCTGCCGTTTCTTTGGAAATGTAAATTGTGCTTCCCCATGCAGGTTCCGGGATTCTTGCTTCAGGGTTCCACTTTTCTGGAGTTGTTTCGACAGCAAGTTCCAGCGCATTTAAAAGTGAGCGGGCATCTCCGTTTGCGGTGTCTACAAGATGCTCAAGCGCGCCTTTTTCAAATTCGACCTTCCAGTGACCGTAGCCGCGCTCAACGTCAGTTAGTGCCATTTGAGCGGCCTTTGTTAAATCTTCTTTTGTGAGGGATTTGAGCTGAAAGACGCGGCTTCGGCTTACGAGGGCTTTGTTCACTTCGAAAAAAGGATTTTCTGTGGTTGCTCCGATTAAAATAATCGTGCCGTTTTCGACCCAGGGCAAAAGTGCGTCCTGCTGGGCTTTGTTCCATCGGTGAACTTCATCTACAAAAAGAATCGTACGTCTGTTGTAAAGTTTGTAAAAATCGTCTGCATTTTTAATTGCCGTGCGGATATCAGCAACACCGGTCAAAACTGCATTCAGCGTTATAAAATTTGAAGAAGTGTGATTTGCAATTACGCGGGCAAGAGTTGTCTTTCCTGTTCCCGGCGGCCCGTAAAAAATAACGGAAGTGAGCTGGTCTGCCGCAATAGCCCGCCTCAAAAGCCTGCCTTTACCGACAATATGATCCTGCCCGATGTATTCATCCAAATTTCGTGGCCGCATCCTGGCTGCTAGAGGCTGTTTTTCAGTTTTTGAAGAATCAAAAAGGTCTGCCATGCGGTTAGTATAGCATAAAAAAAATGCCTCGCAAGTGCAGGTGTCATGGCAACCACATCGACTTTTTCGCTATTTATCTTAAAGCTGTTTTAATAGTTTTGCAATTTTTTGATGAAATCTGAAAAGCAAGTATAAAAGAATTTTCCTAGATTTTTTGCCGAAAAGTGATTTTATCTGCAAATAGATATACAGGGGAAAAATTTCCCGTAAAACTACAAAACGGAGATGAAAAATGATAGAGACACGGAAAACACTTACACCCGAAGAAAAATGGGAATCACTCACACTAGCGAACAATTTCATGCGCTCGCAGCATAGCTGCTCCCGAGACTCGCGCGTAACGAAGTGAAGAAACTCACCTCGTGAGTTTTGCCGGCTTCGCCGTCGCTCCCTATTTACAAGGTCATGCGACATCACCCGGACGCTTGCAGGCATCTGATTGAAATTCTGCTCGGAATAAAAATCGACAGGATTGAAATGTCGAACGAGGAGTCCGTCTTTA
>CAMVSS010000049.1 GCA_947170195.1 uncultured Treponema sp.
GCTTTATGGCTGGATACGCTGCTGTAAAAGAGGGATACAAACACCTCGGTTTCTTGGGCGGCATGGCTGTTCCTGCTGTAATCAGATTTGGTTTCGGTTTCGTTCAGGGTGCTGACAAAGCTGCCGTTGAGATGGGAATCGCAAAAGACGTTACTGTAGAGTACGTTTACGGCGGTCAGTTCTACGGAGATCAGACAATCACTTCTTCTATGGACGCATGGTACTTGCAGCGCGGTGTTGAGGTTGTATTCGCATGTGGCGGTGGAATTTGGACTTCTGCTGCTGAAGCTGCTGCAAAGGTAAACGGAAAGGTTATTGGTGTTGATGTAGACCAGTCTGCTCTTATCAACAAATATGCTGATGGAATGTGTGTTACTTCAGCTATGAAGAGCCTCAAGGCAACTGTTGACGCAACACTCGAGAGCGTTCTCGCAGGAAAATTCACTTCTGAGTTCGGCGGAAAAATCAATGCCCTCGGTCTTGTTTCTGGAACTTCTATCGATGAGAACTTCGTAGGTCTTCCTACAGACACATGGTCTATGAAGAAATTCTCTATCGATAATTACAAGTCTCTTGTTGCAGACATGTTCAACGGAAAGGTAAAAGTTTCTGATGATACTGCAAATGTTCCTGCAACAAGCGTAAAACTCAACGTTTATCCAAACATTAAATAGTTAAATTTACAGCCATGCAGCTTTTTTCGGAATGTTGCATGGCTGCTTTGTCTGAAACTGGAGAAAATGAATGGCTGATGAATACATTATTGAGATGCTGAACATCACGAAGCGGTTTGCGGGAATCGTGGCCAATGACAATGTGACTTTACAGCTGAAAAAGGGCGAGATTCATGCGCTCCTTGGAGAAAACGGAGCAGGAAAATCAACACTTATGAGCGTGTTGTTCGGTTTGTATCAGTCGGAAGAGGGTGAAATCAGAAAAAATGGAAAACCTGTAAAAATCATGAATCCGAATGACGCGACTGCGCTCGGAATCGGAATGGTTCATCAGCATTTTAAACTGGTAGAGAATTTTACAGTACTGGATAATATCATCCTCGGCTCTGAGCCTATGCAGAAGGGAATAAAAAGTTCTTTCGTGGACAGAAAACTTGCTGCGGAAAAAATCAAGGCGCTCAGCGAAAAGTACGGACTTACAGTAAACCCAAAATTAAAGATAGAAAATCTCCCGGTTGGAGTTCAGCAGCGCGTAGAAATCTTGAAGATGCTGTACCGGGATAATGAAATTTTGATTTTTGATGAACCGACGGCAGTTCTTACGCCGCAGGAAATAGATGAGCTGATGGTGGTAATGAAAAATCTTGCCGCAGAAGGAAAATCTATCCTTTTCATCACGCATAAATTGAATGAGATTATGAGCGTTGCCGACAGATGTTCCGTTCTTCGAAAGGGAAAATACATCGGCACGGTTAATATAAAAGACACTACAAAAGAAGCTTTGTCAGAAATGATGGTAGGTCGCGTCGTTCAGCTGAACGTCGATAAAGCTCCAAAAACACCGGGGGAAAAGGTTCTCTCCGTCAGAAATCTTTGCGTTGCGAGCAAGGTTTTCAAAGGTCTTGCTGTTAGGGATGTCAGCTTTGATGTCCGCGCAGGAGAAATCGTCAGCATAGCCGGTATCGACGGAAACGGTCAGTCTGAATTTATTTACGGACTTACAGGAATCGAAGGTCTTGCTCCTTCTGAGAATGGCGAGACAAAAATCATCCTGGACGGAAAAAATATCACTAAAAAATCTATCCGTGAGCGCAGCGTAAGCGGAATGAGCTATATCCCGGAAGATCGGCACAAGCATGGACTTGTCCTCGACTATATGCTTGAGCAGAATATGGTTCTCCAGCGATACTGGCAGAGTCGGTTCGAGAAGTTCAATTTCATCAAAAATAAAGAAGTTTCTGATTATTCGAGCGAGCTTATCCAAAAATTCGATGTCAGAAGCGGTCAGGGCAACAAGACCGTTGTTCGCGCAATGAGCGGCGGAAACCAGCAGAAAGCGATCATTGCACGAGAGATGAACAAGGATCACAAGCTTCTGATTGCAGTTCAGCCAACCCGCGGTCTTGATGTCGGAGCTATCGAATATATCCACAAGCAGATCGTAGCTGAGCGTGATGCAGGTATTGCGGTTTTGCTTGTCTCTTACGAGCTTGATGAGGTAATGAACTTGAGCGATAGAATCCTTGTTATGCACAAGGGTCAGATTGTAGGAGAGCTTGATCCTAAAACGACCGATGCTCAGGAACTCGGTCTTTATATGGCCGGAGCCAAAAAAAAACAACAATGCGGAGATTCATCAAGGGGAGTAATATAGTATGGAAAATAAACGAAAAAATCTGCTTGTATCTGTAATGCACTCTCCAAGCTTCAAGGCTATTGCCTCGGCTGTAATATGTGCGCTGATCGGAATCTTCATCGGATTCATAATTCTTCTTGTAATAAACGCGGAGCATGCTCCTAAAGCGATGTCTACGATCCTCAAAAACTTTATGTACTACAAAAAGACATCCCTCAAGCTTTATTATTTTGGAAGCACTCTGGTAAAATCTGTTCCGCTCATTTTGTGCGGGCTCTCGGTCCTGTTTGCTTATAAAACCGGTCTTTTCAATATCGGAGCCGGAGGTCAGTATTGTATCGGAATCGGTGCTGCCCTTTGGTGCGCTCTTGCATGGCATCTTCCGTGGTGGCTGTGCGTTATCGCCGCATTGTGGGGTGCGATCGCAGGCTTTTTGAAAGCTTACTTCAACATCAACGAAGTCATTGCCTGCATCATGCTCAACTGGATTTCGCTTTACATAGTGAATGTCCTTTTGCACAACGAGCTTGTAATGGACATCAACAAATCCGAGACGTACTCGATCGTGCGCATTTCTCCTGCTTCGATTTTGCCGTCGCTGGGAATGGAGAAATTGTTCCACAACAACGAATACATTTCGCTCGCCATCCCTGTGGCAGTGATCGTTGCCGTATTGATCTTCATCGTGCTTGAGAAAACTGTATTCGGATACGAAATCCGTGCAACTGGTCTCAATAAAAACGCCGCAAAATACGCCGGAATGAACGAAAAAAAGAACATCATTCTTTCAATGGCTATTTCCGGGGCAATCGCAGGTCTTGCCGCAGCCCTCTACTATCTGACTGATATTCAGGCTTGGAAGACAAGCTCTTCTGTTCCTGGCATGGGCTTTAACGGAATCGCGGTAGCGTTCTTGGGCGGACTTCATCCTATCGGAGTTATTTTTGCAGGATATTTCATTCAGCACATAACGACCGGAGGAAGCCTCATCGACATGCGTTTCTACAATCCTCAGATCGCGGATTTGATTTCTTCTATTATTATCTATGCCTGCGCATTTTCTCTCTTCATAAAATATATTCTCACAAAACTTGCCGAGCGCACTGAAAAGAAACTCGGATTTGTGTCAGCTAATGCAAATGCATCTCCTTCGCCGACTGCTGCTGATACGAAAACTGAAACAAAGGGGGAAAACTGATGCTTTTGGTTCAATATACACTGATTTATGCTTCTGTACTGATTTTTGTCGCTCTTGGCGGTATGTTCTCGGAGCGTTCGGGCGTTATCAATATTGGTCTTGAGGGAATCATGGTTTTGGGTGCTCTTGGCGGTGCATTTGTCCTTCACAAAATTCCGCTCGGAACTCCTGGATTTATGATTATTCTTCTTACGGTTATGGTCAGCGCGCTGGTAGGAATGATCGCATCCCTTCTGCTTGCTGTTGCCGCAATCAACTTCAAGGCAGATCAGACTCTTGTCGGAACTGCTATGAACATGCTTGCGACAGCTGCCGCTACTGTAATTGTAAAATCTTACAACAGCGGACGCTCTGCCGGTTCAAACGTTAGTGCGATTCTGGACTACATCGAGTCAAGAAAGTGCTTTATCATCAAGACTCCGGTCGTCGAGCTTAATTTCTTCATGCTGATGACCCTGATTCTTCTGGTTGTCGCAATTGTCATCCTCTACCGAACCCGCTTCGGTCTTCGCCTCATGGCATGCGGTGAGCATCCTCAGGCTGCAGACAGCGTTGGTATCAGCGTTTTCAAGATGCGATATGCCGGAGTTCTTATTTCTGGTTTCTGCTGTGGCATCGGTGGAATCATCTATGTCTGTGCATCGAATTCTTCTTGGGATTTCCAGTATGGCGTTGCGGGAGCCGGATTCTTGGCTATGGCCGTAATGATTTTTGGTCAGTGGAATCCTGTTAAGATTGCTCTTTCGGCACTTTTGTTCGGATTCTTCCGTGCAATTGCTGATGCTTACGTAGGATATGATTTCCTCGTGCATCTCATTCACGGTGAATTCTACAAGATGCTTCCTTATATTATTTCTCTTGTTGTTCTTGCGTTTACATCAAAAAAATCCCGCGCTCCTAAGGCGGAAGGTATTCCGTATGACAAGGGTGCAAGATAGGATTTTTTGATGAATCGTTTTGACAGACGGATTGCATTAGCTATTTTTTCTGTGTCTCTCCTCGGATTCTTCGGATGCTCAAAAAACATCCCGGAGATGAGCCTTGAGGAGATAGAAGCGTATCGCGCTGCCGGGCAAAATGCCATCGTCGGAAAAACTGTCTCAAAGCCATATGGCGGCGAGGAGTGGAAAGAGGGCACTTTGGGCGGCGTGTGGAACACGACTATTTCCGGGGATCCGAAAAGTTTCAATCTGCTGATCGCCGAGCGCGACGGACCAACGAATGCAATCCTGATGCCGCTTACGGACTATCTGTTCGATTACAATGCCATAAAAAAAGTCTGGGAACCGCGCCTTGCGGATTTTAAGATTTCCGCCGACGAAAAAAATGGCACGATGGACGTGACCTGTACTTTGCGCGACGATCTGTACTGGTCGTTTTACAATGATTCCCAGCCGCGCATAAAAGTGACCAGCGACGATGTAATCTTCTGGTACAATGAGATTTGGGGCGATGAGGAGATGGGCTCTTCTTCCTACAACGGTCAGTTTATGGAAAAAGAGGATGGAACCGTCAGCCGGGTTACGATCGAAAAAATCGACGACCTTTCTTTTGTGTTCCATTTGCCGAGGCTTGTTGCCGAGCCTGTGCTTAAGCTGAACATGACATTCGGCCCTGCATTTGTCTATGGTGAGGCAAAAAGGAAGGGCGGTGCAAAAGCCGTTAAGGAGCTTTACACCGTTGCCTGCGATCCTAAATCAATTCCGAGCATGGGTCGCTATTTCATCACTGAATATACTCCCGGCCAGCGCCTTGTATATGAAAGAAATCCCGATTTCTGGGAGCGGGACAAAAAAAACATCAGCTATCCGTATTACGAGAAATGTGTCGCGCAAATCGTCAGCGATGAGAATACTAATTTCCTGATGTTCACAAAGGGCAAGACTGAAACTTTTTCCCCGACGCCGGAGCAGCTTGAGGATCTTGTGAATGGCAGCGAAAAAGGCGGGTATACCGTGTTCAATGCCGGCGGAAATCTTTCCGCTCCGTTCTGGTCATTCAATCAAAATCCAAAAAACAGCTCGAAACCGTATTACAAATGGTTCTGCAAGAAGGAATTCCGCCAGGCCATGAGCTGCCTTTTGAACCGCGAGCGCATTATTACGGAGACGTACCGCGGCCTTGCCGAGCCTAAATATTCCTTTTTTCCTGAGCCGAATGCTTTCTATAACGAGCAGATAATCTTAAAATACAGATTCTCGCATGCGCATGCCCAGAAACTGCTTGCTCAGGCAGGCTTTGTAAAAAAGGCGGACGGCATTCTTTATGACGAGGATGGAAATCCTGTCGAATTTGATCTTATTATCTCGGCAACTAGCACCACTTATAACGACATGGCTCAGATCGTGGTCGATGAATGCAAAAAAGAGGGCATAACTGTCCGCGTTCGCCCGGTCGATTTCCAGCGGCTCGTTGAGCAGCTCTTTACGACTTATGACTGGCAGAGCGTTATGATCGGTTTTTCGGGCGCGACTATCTTCCCGACTCAGGGAAACAATGTCTGGCTAAGCTCGGGAAATCTTCATTTGTGGAATCCTCTTCAGGAAAAGCCTGCGACGGAGTGGGAAGCCATGGTGGATCATCTTTACAATGAGGCCAGCTGCATTATCGATGTGGAAAAAGCGCGTCCTCTGTGGGAGGAATACCAGCGGATAATTCTGGAGGAATGCCCTCTGATTTATCTCGTCCGCGGAAAATCTTTCTGCGCAATAAACAACCGCTGGGATTTCTCCAATTTCTATTTTGACAACATGTACGGAGTTCTTTCGGAGCAGCTTTTCCTTCGCAATGAGCAAAAATAAACTTCCAAATAAATCTGCAAAAAGGTAAAATAAGGATATGTTCACGACATTAGCTACATTAATAAAAATCATCTGCTTCATGCTGAAACAGAATAAACTCAGGCGCCTTGCCGTAAAATACGACAGGGAGAATAACATAGTGGAGCGCGATAAAGTTGTTCAGAGCATCGTACCGGTCTGGGCGCGCTACTGCTTTGAAGTCACAAAAACATCCGTCGAGGTTCACGGGCTGGAAAAGCTTCCTAAGGACAGGGCGGTTGTATTTATTGGAAACCATCAGGGCAACATGGACATTCCGCTTCTGTTCGGCTATCTGAACAAGCCTCTGACTTTTGTTGCGAAAGCGGAGCTTGGAAAAATTCCTCTGCTCGCTGACTGGATGCGCCTTTTGCAGTGCACGTTCATCGAGCGAAAAAGTCCCCGAAAATCTGTCCAGGCTATAAAGGATGCCGCTGACGGAGTCAAAAAGGGCTATTCTCAGGTGATTTTCCCTGAGGGTACTCGCAGCAAGGGGGGGCCGCACCACGAATTCAAAGCCGGCAGTTTTAAGCTCGCGTTCATGTCTGGTTCCCCGATCGTTCCTGTAACCATCGACGGAACATGGCGCATTTATGAAGGCCAGAAAAAGGTCAAAAAAGGTCAGCACGTAATCCTTACCGTTCATGACCCTATTGAGACAGCGGGGCTTTCACGTGAACAGCAGGCAGAAATTCCTGCGATGGTAGAAAAAATAGTCTGCTCTCCGCTTCCGGAAAGCAAGAATTAGGCTTATCGTTATGACAGTTCTTGCGGGCATAAAGAAGATTATTGCAACTTCAGCTTCTCCATGGAAATGCTTCCGTTCAAAAGCACCTCTGGCGTCTTTTATCGTATCCAGAATTGTCACGATGATTTTTATACTTTTCTTCCTGGGCTGGGCACTTTTCGGCCTTATGGAGCTTGCTCCTGGCGATATCGTTGATCAGATGATGATGCAGCAGCTTTTGAGCCAGACATCAGATACGACCGGCAATAATGACAGCATGGACGGCGTTTTTTCTGAGGAGCAGCTCGCAAAGACCCGTGCTGAGCTTGGCCTGGACAAATCTTTTACGGTGCAGTATTTCTGCTGGCTCAACCGCGTCATTTTTCATCACGACCTCGGCGTGAGCCTTATTTCGCGCGCCCCTGTCAGTTTCCTTATCAGAACCCGCATCGTCAATTCTCTCATACTGAACATAATATCGCTCGTTTTTATAACGATTTTCTCGTTTTTGCTCGGAGTGTATTTTTCGAGCAAGGCCGGAACGAACGTTGATGTCGCCGCGACCTTCTTCGCGCTGTTCTTCCACGCTTTCCCGGGAATACTTCTCCTGATTCTTCTTCAGCTTTTTGCTTCCGTTACGGCAATTTTCCCGGTTACGGCCTATCCTGATTTTCCGTTCGGCTCTTCGCCGCTGAAATTTGTATTCAGCTATGCCCATCATATTTTTCTGCCTTTGGCCGCATCTTTTTTAGGCGGGCTTGGCTCAACCATGCGCATGATTCGCTCGACGATGCTCGATCAGATGGGGCTTCCGTATATTACTGCCATGCGCGCCCGAGGAATTTCTGAGCGAAGGGTGTATCTGAATCATGCTTTCAGAAATACGCTGAACCCTTATATCACCGGCAGCGCGAATCTTCTGGCGAGCCTCTTTTCCGGCTCTCTGGTCCTTGAGATCATATTTGCGTATCCGGGAATCGGGCGGCTTATGTACGAAGCTGTTTTGCAGCAGGACGTGAATCTTGTCCTTGCGAACAGCATGTTCATATCAACCCTTGTCCTGGCCGGGATGGTGATTTCCGATATTCTGCTTGCTGTCGTGGATCCAAGAATCCGCTACGGAAAAACGTAAGTCACCGGCGGACTTTGGTAACTTGTTGTTTGTGCCTTTGTTGATTAAAATGAGGCAGTTTCAAATATAAAATTTTTATGAGGAAAAAAAATGAATAAAAAAATTGCAAAGCTTTGCGTTGTCATGGCTCTTACATTCCTGTTGGCGTCTTGTTCTACGCTCCGCTATTTTAACCTTATTCCGACTGTCAACGTAACATCGCTCAAAATGTCATCGCTTGATCTTGACGGAATGAATTTTACGCTTTCTTACCGTGTGGACAATCCGTATCCTGTCGACCTCACTCTTGCCGAACTGGATCTGGACGTCCTGTATTTTGATGATTTGCTTTTAAAAGTAGATTCTGTCGATCCGTTTGAAATCCGCGCCCAGCGCACGAGCAAGCACACGCTCAATTTTAAGATTCCGTACGACAAGATCCTCTCGTTCACAAAATCTGTTCGCGGAAAGACGATGGTCAACTGTACTTTGAACGGAGCTGCCTATATTGATTATTCTTCATACGCTTCGTTCATGAACAAAATCGATTCCAAACTTCCTATCTTGTACACATTCTCCGTACCGATCATGAAACCAAGCTTCTCTGTCTCAAATTTCAAATTCACGCCTCCGTCGCTCATGAATCTGAACGCCGGAATCAGCTTTGATCTGAGTGTCACTGAGAATGCGAGCGCCGCATGGGAGTGCGAAATCAAGAACTGTTCTTTAAAAGACGGTGACAACAATCTCATCGCCCTTAAAACTGATGGAAACGCGACAATATCTTCATCAAACAAGAGCGTGAGGGTTACCGCCGAGCTTAATCCTGTCTCAGCGGCAGGATTTATCGCGAAGCTAATCAAAAAAGAAGGTTCAAACCCTGTGTTTGTGGCTGATTCTGAGTTTGTCTTTATCAATTCTTCTTACAATTATGCGGTTCCGCTTTCATATTCAAAGGAAATTCCTTTGACGGAATTTGTATCCGCAAATTAACGCGCCATGAAGAAAGTTTTCGATTATCTGAAGTCCAGACCTCTCGCATTCGCTTCGCTCATCTTTATCTTCCTGCTTTATTTTGTGATGATTTTTGCGGAGTTCTTTGCGCCTTACAGCCCGAACCGAAGTTTCGAAAACTGTTCTTTTCATCCGTCAAATATAGAAATTTCTGACAATCATATATGTGCACGCGAAATGCGCGTCCTGAACCTCGTGAATTTTAAGTATGCGCGGGTAAGGGGACTGAGCCACCGCGTGCGTTTTTTTGCCAAGGGCGAGTCGTATAAGTTGTTCGGGCTTGTTCCTGCCAGCAGGCATCTTTTCACTTCTGTCGCTGATTCTGAGACAGGAGAGGAGTATCCTGTTTTTCTTTTTGGTGCTGATGACCGCGGCCGCGATCTGTATTCCAGAATAGTTTACGGAAGCAGAATCTCCCTCACGATCGGATTTGTTGCGAGCTTCATATCTCTTGTTCTGGCAATATTGCTCGGAGGTTTTTCCGGCTATTACGGCGGTGCGACTGATTGGACGATAATGCGCTTGTCGGAGTTCTTCATGCTGATTCCGGGGCTTTATCTGATTCTTTTCCTTCGTTCGCTGCTCGGTTCCGTCACCGAGATGGATCCGGGGCAAATCTATATGATAATCACGGTGATTCTTTCGCTTGTCGGCTGGCCTGGAAGCGCGCGTACCCTGCGCGGCATGATTCATGCGATAAAGCGTGAGGAATTCGTTCAGGATGCGGCTCTTGAGGGCGTTCCTGGAATTGTCATAATTTTTGTTCACATAATCCCGCAGATTACAAGCCTGCTGATTGTAAGCACGACCCTTGCCATACCGGGCTTTATCATGAGCGAGACAACCCTTTCTTATCTGGGGCTTGGAATCGCTGATCCTGCCGTCAGCTGGGGTTCTCTCATAAACCGCAACATCTCAACAGTCTCAAACCTCAGGAACTTCCCGTGGCTTTTGATTCCTGTTTTCATGCTCCTTGCGGTGACTCTTGCCTTCAACTTTCTTGGAGATGCCCTGAGAGATTATTTTGATCCTTATCACACTGTGTTCAGAAAAAAATGGCAGAAGCATATCTCAAATCAGAATAATAAAAAACTTGGCGATGATGCCTCCTCAGAAATCAATGGAGACATCCTCCTTTCTGTAAAAAATCTGAACGTAACGTTTACAATCCGCCGCGGAAACAAAATTGCTGATATTCACAGCGTTCGAGGCGTGTCTTTTGATATGAAAAAAGGTGAGATCCTGGGAATCGTAGGTGAGTCTGGCTCCGGAAAATCCGTGACGACAGCTTCTATCCCGGCTCTTCTCCCGTCCAACGCCTCTGTTTCCGGGGATATTGTTTTCAATGACGGCGGCAAAGGTGTCGTTCTTTCCCAGCTCCGCGACCTCAGAAAATATCGCGGAAGAAAAATCGGAATGATCTTTCAGGAGCCGGGACGTTCTTTTGATCCTCTTCAAAACATGGAGAGCGTCTTTTTGGAGACGTTCAGAGTCAGCGAGCCTGATATTTCTGCTGAGCGTGCTCATGAAAGAGCCGTCGAGCTTCTTAAGGAAGTCGGTCTCCCTGATCCTGATTCCAGACTTAAAAATTTCCCGCACCAGTTTTCCGGCGGCCAGCTTCAGAGAATCGGAATCGCGCTTTCCATTGCGCAGGGCTGCGAGCTTTTGATAGCTGACGAACCGACGACGGCTCTTGACGTTACTATCCAGGCGCAGATTGTCGAGCTTTTGCGAAATCTCAATAAGACTCGTTCCCTTTCAATAATCTTTATCAGCCACAACATAAATCTCGTCGCAGATTTGTGTGACAGCATAATCGTCATGTACGGCGGACTCATAATGGAAAAAGCGTCGTCAGAAGAAATCATGAAAAATCCGCGGCATCCGTACACAAAGGCTCTGCTTGCGGCAACTCCGCGTTTCGGAACTCACTACACCACGCAGCGCCTCGTTTCGATTCCTGGACGGGTGACAGATCCCGCCGAGCCGGAGAAGGGCTGTCCTTTTGCCCCGCGATGCTCTTTTGCCTGTGAGGAATGTTTTTCTCCGCTCGAGGCTGATCGCGGCGGAGAGAAAATCTTCCTGCCTAAAGACGGAAAATCATGTTTTAAACTGAAGGAATCTCTTCAGAGTCCAACCGGAGGCGAAAAATGAGCGAAAATATACTCGAAGTAAAGAATCTTAAAAAATCTTTTTCGCTTGAGGCTGGTTTTTTTGCAAAAAACAAAAAGAAAGTCTACGCCGTAAATGATGTGTCATTCGGAATTGAGCGCGGCAAAACATACGGTCTGGTCGGAGAATCCGGCTGCGGAAAGACTACGACTGCGCGGCTCATAGTCGGCATGTACAAGGCTGATTCTGGCGAAATCAATACGAATGCGTCGCTGATAAAATACATTTTTCAGGATCCGTCGCGCTCGCTGAATCCACGCATGACTGTCTATTCGATTCTGACGGCGGCATACAGGCATTCAAAAAAATGGCCGGGTGTAAAAATAGCCCGCGAAGAAGCTGGAAAACTCATGGAGGAGGTCGGCCTTGATCCGAGCGACCTGAACAGAAGACCGAGCGAGTTTTCCGGTGGTCAGCGGCAGCGAATCTCGATTGCGCGCGGACTGATAATGAAGCCTGAGATTTTGATTTGCGATGAAGTCGTCTCCGCGCTGGATGTGAGCGTTCAGGGGCAGATATTGAATCTTCTTCAGGATTTGCGCTCTTCGAGAAATCTTTCTTTCCTTTTTATTGCCCACGACCTGCGTGTAAGCTGTTATTTTTGCGACACGATCGGCGTAATGTACTCCGGAATGCTCGTCGAGGAAGCTCCTGCGGCGGATTTATACAAGACCGCCCTGCACCCGTACACAAAGCTCCTTTTCGGCGGTCTGATTTCAAATGAAGTGAAAACCGTTCTGGAGGAGGTAAAGGGCTGTCCTTTCGCGCACCGATGTCCTCATGCCGACGACGTATGTCTTTCTCGGACCCCGTCATGGAAGCTGGTCTCTGAAAATCACAAGGTAAGATGCCACAAAGTCTAGCCGCGCGATCAGCACTTTTATAAACTCCATCCGGAATCCGCTTTTAATTGCGCGTCATCTTTGCTAGAATGCAGAATCATGAAAAAAGTCATTCTGTTTCTTTCCCAAAGATTTTTGCTGATTTCTGTGTTCTGTTCTGTTTTTTTGTCTTCCGCATGCGCAGCATCTGTAAAAATGACGGATCTTTTATCTCCTGAGGTTCCTTACCTCGGCTCTTCTTACGACGGAGTTCATATAGTCTGGCAGGGGCTTCCAAAAAACGGAAAAAAGCTTTCTTGCCAGGATTACGTTGTCTTTGTGGACGGAAAAAAGCTTTCACTGTCGGCACGGGAAAATGCTGCTGCCGAGAACAAAAATGTGGCCGGCTATTCAAAAGCATTCTACAGATATTATACGAAAAAATTGACCGGTCAGGACATGCTCAGACCTGACGTCACTTTCTATCACATAACCGGCCTTGAACCTGAAGAAAAGATCGTCGAAAAGGCTGAAGTAAAACCTGAAGAAAAGACCGTTG
>CAMVSS010000050.1 GCA_947170195.1 uncultured Treponema sp.
AGGCTCGGATTACACCGGCGCGGGGCGGTACGAGAAGATGGAATGGACCTCAAACGTTTTTGAGTACGACACGGAAAATCCCGCGAAAGTCCTGTTCGTCTACCCTCTCTCGGACGACAATGGATTTTACACAGGAAAATGGCAGATTGATTTCAGGGCGCCCAAGTTTTATAAATTCACCAAGCCAAAAAGAGAAAACTGACGTTTTAAAGGGAACTGCGAAAAAAATGAAGTTTTTCGAGGTCCCCCAAAACAAAACCTACACGTCTGCCTCAACAGGCTCAACTGCCTGAACAGCCGTTCCGATCTTCTTTTTTGCGGCCGAAGATTTTGCGGAAGGTTTTACGACGATTTTCTTTCCGTCAAAAGTGATGTCGATCTCCCCTGATTCAGGAACTTTGCCGCCAAGTATCAGTGAGGAAAGCTGATCCTCCACCTCGTTCTGTATCAGGCGGCGCATCGGACGCGCTCCCATGCTCGGCTCGTATCCGTTGTCAAGGAGATATTCGCGGGCCTTCGGTTTTACGGAGATGTGAATGTTCTTTTCCTCAAGGCGTTTTTCAAGCTCGCCGATCTGAATGTCAAGGATATCGGAAATCTGGGCTCGGTTCAGCGGAGAGAACACTACGATGTCATCTATTCGGTTTATAAGCTCCGGCGTCATGATTCTCTTCAGCTCTTCCATCGCATTCGCCTTTATCTCTTCCTGAGGCAAAAATCCGTCGTCGATCTGCGCGAAACCTAATTTTTTGTCCGCGGTGATAGAGCGTGCTCCGGCGTTGCTGGTCATTATTATGACCGTATTACGGAAATTGACGGTGTGGCCAAGATTATCGTTCAGCTCGCCTTCCTCGAGAACCTGAAGCAGCAAATTAAAGACTTCGCTGTGTGCTTTTTCGATCTCGTCCAAAAGAATGATTGAATAAGGCTTTTGCCTGACTTTGTTTGTGAGCATGCCGCCCTCTTCGTAGCCGACGTAGCCCGGCGCGGATCCGACGAGCCTTGACGATGTATGCTTTTCCATAAAGTCGCTCATATCTATACGGATGAGCGCGTCGGACGAACCGAAAAGTATTTTCGCGAGAGTTTTTGCGAGCTGTGTCTTTCCGACGCCGGTCGGCCCCAAAAAGATGAACGATCCGAGGGGACGATCCGGGCTTGAAACTCCAGCCCTGCTTCTTCTGATCGCGCTGCTCAAAAGCCGGACTGCCTCATCCTGACCGATAACATCCTTATGGATCTCGTCTTCCATTTTGAGCAGTTTTGAAGCCTCGTTGGAATCAATCTGCTCAAGAGGGATTCCAGACATCGCGGAAATGATTCTTGTGATGTCCTCCTGAGTAACATGCTTCGCGCACGAAAGGGCGCTGTTCTTCCAGTAGTTGTTGAACGCGGCGAGCTTGTCCTTCAGCTCGTGAACCTTGTCCCGGATAACGGCAGCTTTCTCGTAATTCTGATTCGCTACGAGCTGCTCTTTCTCAACGCCAAGCTCCTCGATTGCATTCTCAAGCTCATCAAGCTCGGCAGGACGTGATTTTTCTGAAATCTTCTTTGCGCTGCCAGCCTCGTCAAGTATATCAATGGCCTTGTCCGGCAAGAATTTCTCAGGGATGTAACGCTGGCTCAGTTTTACGATGAGAGGAATCACTCCGTCATCAAAAATGACGTTGTGGAACTGCTCATATTTTTCTTTTAGTCCGTCAAGGATTTTTATCGTATCCTCTGTATCAGGCTCCTCAATCTTTACGACCTGAAAACGTCTTTCCAGAGCGGAATCTTTCTCGATGTATTTTCGGTATTCTTTGAACGTCGTCGCTCCGATAAGCTGAAGCTCGCCACGGCTCAACGCAGGCTTAAGGATGTTGCTGGCATCCATCGTGCCCTCCGGGCTTCCTGCTCCTATAATCATGTGAAGCTCATCTATGAACAGGATTATATCCTTTGATTCCTTAACTTCCTTCATCATGCGCTTCATGCGCTCCTCAAAGTCTCCGCGGTACTTGGTGCCTGCTACCATTGCGGCTATGTCCAATGAGAGGACGCGCTTGTTCATCATGTTTACAGGAACGTTTCCTGAGACGATGTAATGGGCAAGTCCGTCAGCGACGGCTGTCTTTCCTACTCCAGGTTCCCCGACGAGCACAGGATTATTCTTGGTGCGGCGGCTCAAGATCTGGATCATGCGCTGTATCTCTTTGTCACGTCCTATGACAGGATCTATCTTGCCCTCCTTTGCGAGAGCCGTAAGATCCCGGCTGAATTCCGAGAGGATCGACTTTCTGTTTTTCTGCTGGTCATCCTGACGCTGATTCTGCGCAGCTCCCTGATTCTGAGGAGGATTAGTCCTGTGCTCCCCCTGAACCATCTCGACGGCATTTTTTTCCTGAAAGCGCTTTACGCATGCACGAAGCGCATCAAGAGAAATATCACAACGCTCAAAGAATCGCGCGGTGGTGCTGTTTTCCTCGCGGACTGCGGCAAGAAGGAGATGCTCCGTGCCGACATATTCTGAGCGCAGGGAACGCGATTCTACAACGGCAACGTCCAAGAGCGTTTTCAACCTGCGAGACGGAGGAACTTCAGAAAAATTGGACGGATTGTACGGTTGGCGCGGAGAAAGGCTTTGCTCCAGAGCAAGCTGATACGAGAGCACGTTTATGTTGAGGACTTTTAAAATCTCATATGCAGAGCTGTCAGCCGCCTTCAAAAGAGCGAGCATCGTATGTTCCGGAAGAACCTCCGTGCCTCCGCTTTTTCTGCACTCCTCCTGGCTCAAAAATGTAAGTATATTCTGTGCCTTTACTGATAATCCTTTCATAGCAGTTCACCTTTTAAATCTTCAAAAGCTTCCTGAAGCATAAGCGTGCGCAAATGCTCCACCTTCAATTTTTCGTTCTCCGCGATATCTGACGGAAAATTGAACTTTTTGCTTTCCATCACATACTGAATGCTGGCATCCTGAATCCTGTACAAAAGCGCGCACAGTTCCTCGTCGCTCACATTTGAGAAAAAACCTAAGTTTTTGCCCCATTTTATATCGGAGATGATCTCCACAGCCTCGCGAAGTTCGATAAGCGAGGCGAATTTTATCTTTGCATAGGTGCGGAAAAGCCTGTCGCGGATTTCTGTCTGATGAGACTCCAGAATCGTCTCGTTCTCGCGCCTTTCATTCTCGGAAATATGCTTTACGACGGAGACAAGGGACGCAAGCTGGTCGATCTCGTTTCCATTGCCGGAAACCGCAGAAGAAATCTGATAGAAAAAGCCGAGGGACGACGAAGGAATGTTTCCCGCCCCGAAGCAATCTTTTATGACGACATGGTTCGAGTCAAAATAGCTCGAAAAGCCCGAGAGTTTTCCCGAGAAAGAGAGAGCCGGAAGATGCACCCGGCATGAAATCTTCATTCCGCTGCCGCAGTCCTTGATTTGCGAGGTAAGGAAACCCGCGTCATAGCTTGCGGCGAACTGCATCGAGTTCTGAAGCTCCTCGTCCAGATCATGGCAAAGCCGGAAAGCGCTTTCTCCGTCGAGACCTGGAACAAACGATGCGAGGCGAACGTGGTCGATGCCGTTTATGGTGCAGCTCACCCTGCCGTCAGAGCGAATTACAAATCCGCTCGTGGAGTTTCCGTCCCGAAGAGGCTCAATCACTCCGCGCTCCACAAAGATTCGTTCTCTGAGGTCGTCGAGGTGATTTATCGGCATAAAAAGATAGTTCTCAGGATTGCTCGCATGTACAAAGGAATCAAAAACTATGGACTGGATTCGCTCGCCGTCATCAGACTTGAAGCGGCCGGGGAACGGAAAACTGGCGAGGTTTCTTGCAAGCCGGACTCTGGTTGAAAGGACGACGTCTGTTTCTGGCCCCGGATGAGCAAACCATGAGTCAATCTGCCTTTTTCCTGAATCGGGTTCGAAATCACTCATCTTCACCCCCGGAGACAGGAGATTTTTCGAGCGCCCTCAAATAATCGCGATAGATCGCGGCTTTTTCGTAATCCTCGTTTTTTATTGATTCCTCAAGCTTTGAGCGGAGGACAATTCTGTCGTTCAATACAGAGTGGAAATTCTTGAGCCGTTTTGGCATTGTGCCTGTGTATGAGGTGGTAACTCCGATATTCTTGAAAATCGGCGCTATGTCGTTTTTGAAGATGGAATAGCATTCCGGGCAGCCGACACGTTTTGTGTTCTTGATTTCGAGAAGGCTGATTCCGCATACCGGGCAAAGCTTGGTCTTATCCTGATCAGGCTTTATTGCGCCGAGGATTGTCTCGAAGAGATTTGTAAGAGACTTTCCGATCGAGGCAGAATCCGGGGACACGCCATGCGCCCGCGCACACTCGATGCAGATGTTTAATTTTCGTTTGCTATTTTCATTCGCCTGCTCAATAAACAGAACGGCCTCATTTTTTCCACATAAATCACAAAGCATATCATAAATTATATGCCAAAATCAGATTTTTCTCAATGTATCAATAGGTTTCTCTTTGCCTGCCCTGATCGCAGGGAGAGAGCTGACCACGAGAGACAGAAAAAGAGTTCCCACCGCAATGCACAAAAGGGCGTCCAAAGGAATCTGTATCGATGCTGACTGAATGTAGAATGCCGGGTCAAGAAGATGGATTGCAGATGAATATGCCTCGCCAGGAGATACAATTTTCATCACGAAATCGATCACGGAATTTATAATCCGCTCGATGCAGCCCATAATCTTGTAAAAATTAACCGAGCAGAACAGTCCCAGGGGAAGTCCGAAAAGAAGGCCGAAAAATCCTGTGGCAAGCCCGGTCAGAAGGAAAGAAAACGCAATTCCGCCAGATGTGCCTCCGAGACTCTTTATTATCGCGATTTCTTTTTTTCGTTCCATTACAAGCATTACCAGCGCGCTGGAAATGTTCACTGAGGCAACGAGGACTATTAGCGACATGATAAAAATCAGCATGACCTGGGTAGAGGCGAAATTCTCATACTCGGTAGAGTTCATGTCGTTCCATTTCTCGATTCTGGCGAACCCGTCCAAAAAATCCTCGACGGCGGCGTAGGTCTTGTCCAGCTCAACGCTGAAAGCATCGTCAGTCTCGATTCCGATCACCATGTTTCCTGATGATGACAGGGATGAAAAACCTGCCTCAAGGGAGACGAATACCCAAAGCGCATCCAATTCCTGATAGCCGCTTGAGACTACGGCGGATATTTTGAGAGGGGTGATTTTCGGAACAGTTTTTCCGGATGAAGTCTTTCTCGTCGTGACAATTCTTATTACGCTTCCTGCCGAGACATTCAAATCAGAAGCGAGTTTTTCACCGATTACGACGAAATTCTTGCGGGATAAATCAGGTTTGCCGTCTATTACGCTGAAAAGAGTCCTGAAGCTTTCGTTTTTCTCGAAGATATCTTTGTCGACCGCGCGGATTGTGGCTCCCGAGCGCGCGCTCTGAGACGAAGCGAGTCCTATTCCGCAAATCTCAGGATAGACGGCTTTTACGCCCGGAATTTCCGTCATTTTCTGTGCTGTTTCCTCAAAAGAAGCAAGCGAACGAACCAGATCCGACGAAGGATAAAGCGTGCACCTGATGTGGTAGGTTGAAAGCCCGACCATGCGCTCGGTGATGCTCTTTATCATGCCCGTTGACACTGTAAGCACCATGACAAGCGGCACGAGGCTGATTCCTATGCAGACAAAAGCTCCGAAAAGGCTCCGTCTGGCATTGGACTTTTTGCCCGTTTTGGGAAAGAGAAGCCGTAAAGCAAACAGAAGAGATGAAAAAGCCCTCATTTGCGCTCCTCAAGGCATCCGTCCCGAATTGTGTACACGATGTCAGCTTTGGCCGCAAGCTTCATGTCATGGGTGACGAGCACAAGGGTTTTATTGTATCGGTCTGCCATAGAAAAAAGCAGGTCGCCTATCATCATTGAATTGGACGGGTCAAGGTTTCCGGTAGGTTCGTCAGCAAGAATAAGCTGGGGATCGTTTATCAGGGCGCGCGCCACCGCGACTCTCTGCCTCTCGCCCCCGGAAAGCTGAGACGGAAGATGGGATGCTCTCTCGGAAAGCGACACATCGGCAAGAAGTTTTTCCGCTTTCTGCCGAGCCTCGTTCAGGGGAACGCCCGCCATGAGAGCAGGAAAAAAAACATTTTCGAGAGCCGTAAAATCTTTCAGGAGATAGTGGAACTGAAAAATCAGTCCGAGAAAATGGGACCTGTATTCAGCGAGTTTTTCTTCGTTAAGAGAGGAAAGATTATAGGGACCGCATCTGACAGTTCCGAAAGTTGCGCTGTCAAGCCCGCCAAGTATATTCAAAAAAGTGCTTTTTCCGCTGCCGCTCTCGCCGACGACGGCAACCTTTGTTCCAACAGGGATCTCAAGGTTAAGATTGCGGAGAATGGTAAGAGTCTCAAAATCCGTCTTATACGTTTTTTCCAAATCTGAAACAGTCACAAGTATATCACTCATCGCGCATGACCTCCGCTACAGTCATTTTTAGTACTCCCCGGCTCGCGCTCCAGCTCGCCAGAAGAGCAGAAAATATTCCGAAAAATGTTATCAGAAGAACTTCATGAAAATAAATCCTCGGCGGAATCCGTGCGTACACAAGGAACATCGAATTTGAGCGCACGAATTCTCCGCTGCGTGGATCGAAAAGCATGGCAAAAAAAAGATTGCAGTAATACGTGATCTTTGACATCAGCGTAAATATCGAATCCATCCTGACGGAGCACAAAAGACCGAGGATGCAGCCCGGAACAGCTCCAAGGAAACCTGTCAGGAACCCCTGCATTATAAAAATCGACTGAATCTCAGATTTTTTTCCTCCGAAAGCCGACAGGATGCTTATTTCTTCCCGGCGCTCGTAAACCATTCGCCGCATTCCGTTGAAGATATTGATGGCGACGACGACGAAAATCAGGAAGACAAGGAACATCAGCATATTTTTCTCGACTTTTAGGGCGCGGAAGAACGCCCTGTTGTAGTCCTGCCATGACTGGATTTTTATGTCTGGGAATTTTTTTGAAATTTTATCTTTTTCGTGCATGACCGGCGCATTTTCAGCGACCTTTATTCCGTACTGAACAGGAGCTTCGCTTCCGAAATATTTTTTCCCGTCATCCATGCTGATGAAAGCATAGGAAGAGTTTATCGTGCTCTCCCCCGTGTGGAAAACGCCAGTAACGGTGAACACACGGTCAGAAGAAAAAAGCTCCACGTCGTTTCCGCCAGAGAGAGCAAAAAGATTAACATTGCTTCCGAGCCTGACATGAAGGGAATTTGCGAGTCGTGAGCCTATCACGATCGAGTTCGGGGAAGAAAGATCGAATCCACCGGCATACATCTTAAGTTCTTTCTGGAAACCGGCATCAGTCTGATGGAGCGTCGGAGGAACGGCGCGGATCATTGTGGCGCTCTCCCTTCCGTCTCCGCCCACGATCAGGCTCTGGGCTTCGTAAAACGGGAAAAATGAAGTTATATTTTTGTCGGCTCCGCAGTAATCTTCGAAAGGAGCGCGGTCCGATTCTGAGATAGCGGAAACGCGAAGATGACACGAAGTGATTTCCATTATCGCGTCGATGAAACTTCTCTGAAAGCCGTTCATGACGCTGATTACGGTTATCAAAGTCATCACGCCGAAACAAATTCCCAGGGATGCGAGCGTTGCAGTAACGGCGGAAGAGCCTTTCCGGTCAACATGAGCAAAACGTCTGGAAACAAACAAAATCCATTTTAGAGATGATTTTAATCCTGATTTTTCTTCATGAAACTTAGTGCTCAAAATAACGTTTCCTCTGCTCGACATTATTAAAATATATTATTTCCGAAGTTTTGACACCATTTTTATAAAAAACTTTTACGGAAAAACCGCCGTCAAAATACGTAGTCTGAACACTGTCTGTCGGAGAGGTGCTTTCCCGCTTAAGGCGAAGCGTCTCGTTCTCGTAATATGACAAATCAGGCGGAATATCCTCGACATCATCATGATATGAATAAACATTTTTCGAGACCAGGGAATCTGATTTCTCCTTGCCGAATGAATCGGTCTTGTAAAACCAGACTTCAGACTTCTCCTCAAGTATCCTTGATTTTTCATCGTACGCGAATGATTTTATTTTATCACGGCGAAGCTGACCGTCCTCAAGGATTTCCGACTCGACGACGGAAGAAATCTTGCCGTTCTCCAAGAATTCGCACTCGACCTGCCTCTTCTCGGATTTTTTGTTTTCCAAAGTCCTCAGAAGAACATTCGATGAGCCGTCATAGAAATAATTTTTCTCCACTGAAAGCTCATAATCCCGTGCTGATTTTCCGATTTTATAGATCTCCGAAGACGAAAGTCTGAGCTCCTCGTCGTAGATTTTTCTGACAAGCTTTTCACCATAAAAATCATTGAAAACAGTTTTTCCGGATTCCTTCGTGATGCAGAAGTTCTCTTTTCCGAAATTAAAATTCCTGAGGATTCCGTTTCTGTCCGTAAAGACTTTCTCGGTATCCCCCTCTTCCTCAGGCGGTGGCATCTGATTTCCGCCGCCATTTTCGAGCATATCAAGGATTTTCTGCCCGTCCGGAAAATAACCGGAGTCCTCGTAAATGCTCTCCGATTTCATGGAATAAGAATCTGACAGCTCCGCGAGCAGCTCCTCCTTAGTCTTCAATGAAAAACCGGGGCGGATAATCTCTATAACGGGCTTGGACAAAAATCCGATACCAGAAGATTTCTTTACCGTGATATGATGCAGGAGAAGGAGGCGGCAGTATTTTGTCCGCTCGTAAATCTTTTTTGAGGTGGCATCGGAAATCTCGTCGGGCTCTTTAGTCAGCAGAGAAACATAAAAATCTCCGGGCGTAATGATTTTTGCAGACGGCGACTTGCCCGACGGACGAGCTGAAACTGCCAGCGGGCAAAGCCATGCAAAAAAAGAAAAAAACAGAATTAGTTTTTTGTAAGAAAAGCGCACCGATCTTATCCGATTTTTAGATTTTTTATTTCAGGATTTATCCGAGGATTTTTATCCGAGGAACTCTTCCGCGTATTTCTCAGCATCAAAAGGAGCGATGTTCTCGTATTTCTCGCCAGTGCAGACAAATGCGACCGGAATTCCAAGCTCCTTTCCGATTGAAAAAGCAGCCCCGCCGCGCGCCGTAGAATCATATTTTGTCATAATGATTCCGTCCACGCCGACTGCCTCCGAGAACACCTCCGCCTGACGGACTGCATTCTGACCCGTAGTCGCATCGATAACGAGGATCTTTTTGTAGCAGCCCTCGTCGGCTTTTTCGCGCGCGATCCTGTCGATTTTCTGAAGCTCGCGAACCAGATTCTCCTTGTTGTGGAGACGGCCTGCGGTGTCAGCGATAACAAGTCCGCCGTTTTTTGCACGGACTGAGTCGGCTGCATCAAAAACTACGGCCGAAGGATCCGATCCGTGCTGATGAGACACGACCCTGATTCCAAGATTTTTTCCGTGCATCTCCAGCTGCTCCTCAGCGGCAGCTCGGAAAGTATCGCTTGCGGCAAGAGTCACGCTCTCGCCCTTGTTCCTGTAAAAGTTGGCCATTTTTGCGGCGGAGGTCGTCTTTCCGACACCGTTTACGCCGAGGAGCATAAAAATATTCACCTTGTCTTTTTCAATCTCAAAGCTGACGCTCTTTGCATACGAGGAAAGCATGTTCTTCAGCTCCTCGCGCACGCCCTCTTCCGTCGTTATTTTTTTCTCGCGGCAGATTTTTTCAAGGGCTTCCGTCATTTCGTAAGCTGTTTTAGCTCCTATATCGCCCTCGACAAGCGCGTCGCAAAGATCATCGAAGAAATCCGAATTGATTTTGCTTGCCGAGAACAGATTTTTAAATTTTTCCGCAAATGAAATTTTTGCCATATTTACTCCTTAAAAACTCCGCGTTAGTTGATTTGCACGACTTTTTCATCATTATTTTCTGAAGGCTCTTCAGGCGGACTTTCGGGAGGCTGTCCGGCTTCAGTTTTTTGAATTTTGTCGAGTATTATTTTAGCATTTTTATCGATTTTTGCATCAGCAGGAAGAACTTTGTCGGCTGCCCACAGATATCTTATCAGCTCGACGAATGCCCACGCACCGAGTCCCGCAGAAACTGCGCTGGCAATGTACGAGCGGTTTTTCCACATGGTGACATCGCTGTAATTGTTACGCGGATTCAGCAGCTCATAGGAATTTTTCTCGCTGATGAAATTTCCATAGCAGTAAAACAGGGCGGGAAGCGAGCAAAGCAAAGCCGAATAAGCAGTGTACATCATGCGCCGCCTTTTATCGATGTTCACCTCGCGGCTGTAAGGCTTTGCGTTCACCAAAAGATATGCGCCGTCAAAAGCCCTGCTCTGAGGAATCCTGTAAAAAGCGATGTTCTTTGCTTTTTCAGAATCAGTGTTCGACATAAGATTTATCGGGGAAAAGATTCCGAGGACATCGCGGCCGTTCACTGATATTTTTGCATAAGGAGATTCCCCCGATATTTCCCTGGACTCGGTTCCAGATGCATAAAAAATTCCGTCCCTGTATTTTTTTAACCTGACGTTCACCGTTCCGAAACTCTTTTCTTTCATTTCTGCGGCAAAGATAAAGTGAGAGCTGTTCGTAAAAGAATAATTGACGGAGAGAGTCTCGTAATCAGGAGATTCAATCATAACATTGTGAACTCCCGACTCAAGGATTTTCACCACATTGTTCTCAGAATTTTTTATTTCTCCTGAGGCAGGAAAGACAACTCCGTCGATTATGACGGATGCTTTCTGAGCAGCATCGTCGGGCTTTATGGAGAATTCTACGGAGACAGGAAGACTGTTAGCGATTTTTGAATCAAGATTCTGAGCGATTCTGTCCGCGAGCGCCATCAGATCGCTAAGGGTGCCGACCTCAGTTACAGTACCGAGATTTTTTCCGCCGGGGAACACATGAAGCTCCGCCGTCACAGAACAATATTCGCCGTAAGAAATTATCGTGCCCGTGATCAGACCGTTTATTTTTGAATCAAGAACGCTTTTCTCGAAATTCCAGCTGTCATATCCATCGCGGAGTGCATCTTCCCCAGGCTCAAAAAGTGCGGAAGCGTCATTGTTATAAAGGACGACATTCTCATACACCAGCTTCTCGCCCTCTTTCCGAGGCATAAAAAACGGAAAACGCATCTTGTCATCATGATTTTTTTCAGAAATCTTGTCAGTGCGTTCTTTTTCGATTCGCAGATCTTCCTCGGCATTCTTAAGCTCCTGCTGAGTTTTCTGCAAGTTCTCGTCGATTTTAGACTCAAGCTCCGAGATCGTTTTCTGAGCCGCCTCAATGCTTTTTTTTAGCGCGCGAGCGTTCTGATGCTGAAGGATCAATGAGTCCCTGCTTTTCACTTCCTTTGAGAGCTGCAGGAACAAAGACAAACGTTCTGTCTGAAGCTCATAAAGTTTTCGGTCGAGGCTCTCCCCCGCAGGAATCAGGCGAACCTCCTTTGAGGCAATCTGCTCCAAAATCAGCTGGGGCAAAACTTTCGCCGCCTGAACAGAACTTTCGGAGCGGGCATCTGGTTGCTTGAAAGAAAAAGCGACGGCTCCCAAAACCCAGTCAGAGGCAAACACCTGAGAAAAAAAGAAATTTGCAATGATAACTAAAAACGAAAAAGCTTTTTTCATTCAATATCGTCATCACCGTCTTCACCACCCATCGGAAGTCCCTTCCACTGAGCCTGAAGGAATGAATCTATGAACTGATCGATATCTCCGTCCATAACAGCCTGAATGTCACCGACAGAGAACTTTGTGCGGTTGTCTTTGACCATCGTGTAAGGCTGGAAAACATAAGAGCGGATCTGGTTTCCCCATGAGATATCTTTTTTCTCCGCGGCAAACTTTGCGGTCTCCTTCTGACGCTGCTCCTCGTAGTACGCGTAGAGTTTAGCGCGCAAAAGGCTCATACATGTCGCCCTGTTCATAATCTGCGAACGCTCTGAGTCACACTGGACGACGATTCCCGTCGGGATATGCGTGAATCGAACCGCAGAGTCAGTCTTGTTTACATGCTGACCACCCTTTCCGCCGGAGCGGTATGTATCAACGCGGAGGTCTTCTGGACGGATATTGACCTCGATCGTATCGTCAAGGATAGGAAAGACGAACACGGAGCTGAAAGACGTGTGGCGGCGAGCATTTGCGTCAAACGGAGAGATTCTTACGAGACGATGAACCCCAGCCTCTCCCTTGAGATGACCATACACGTAATCGCCCTCGATCTGGATCGTGGTTGACTTGATTCCGCCCTCATCTTCCTGAATATCGACTGTCTCAAGTTTGTAGCCGTGCCGTTCAGCCCAGCGGATGTACATTCTTGAAAGCATGTACGCCCAGTCACAGGCCTCGGTTCCGCCAGCTCCGGCATGGATCGTAAGGAAGCATCCGTTTTTGTCAGCCTCCCCCGAAAGCAGGTTGAGGATGTTCAGTTCTTCGAAGCGTTTTTCACATGCGCTAAGCTCAGGGCGGATCTCCTCCTCAAGGGAATCGTCTTTTTCTTCGACAGCAAGATGATAAAGCTCCTCGAGGTCATCCATTCGGCTGATCAGCTCACGCCACGGCTCGACACGGCCTTTCAAAAGTTTGAGGTCGTTCATCGTTTTCTGAGCTTTCTCGGTGTCGTTCCAGAAACCTTCGGCTGCGGTAAGTTCCTCAGTCTG
>CAMVSS010000051.1 GCA_947170195.1 uncultured Treponema sp.
GGAAGATTTTTTCTCCGTAATCGACTGTCGTCTGGCAAATTTTTGTCAGAAGCTCGTCCAGAATCCAAAGGTTCTTGATTTTTTTCAGCTTGATGCGCGTTATGTCCTTGTCATGCGGGAGCAGAATCGTAAAGAAAAGGCTCCCGAGGTATCTGAATGCTATCGGACTTTTGTAGTAGCTGTAGTAGCTCCCGTAAAGCCCCGTGAAGAGCCTGTCAATCTGAATCGCGTAGAACGGGCCGCTTTCGAACGGGACAAGCTCGCGCTTTCTCAGCTGCTTGTAGATCGCGCTTATTTTAGGCAGGTACTCTTTTTCGAACACTTCCGGATTTGTGTTCCATTTGTTCGCGAATACTTTTGTCTGCCCGAAGCGGCGGTATTTCCACGGTTTTCGGCTCGGAGGAAATGCCTGGATGATGTCCTCCGCATTGATGATGTTCCAGATGAAGTCGTATTTTTTTGCGGCGAATGAAGAATTCGTGGTTACGTTCGGGCTTGCAAAAGTGTAGGTGAAGATTTTTTCGGTGTCAAAATCCTTGTCGTCCGCAAGTTTTCCCGCAAGAAGATTTACTATTGCGGCTCCCCGGCTGTGGCCTGTGATCAGGAAAATCGTGTCCTTAGCCCTGAGCTTTTTGTTGAATAGAAAGAAAGTGAGCTGAGAGTAGAGAAGTTTTGCCGCGCGTAAATAGCCCTCATGGTTTTCCGCCTCTTTTTTTGTCATGTCGCTCAGGTTCAAATTGGAGACCCATTCCTTTGAGTTGAACGATGTTCCTCGCACAGCTACGATCACCAGATTTTTTTCCTGATTGTTTACGCGGATTTTTTTTGTAGCAAAACTGACCGCCGACTGATAATTTTTGTAGACCGACTTGTAGTTGAGGTCGTAGTCAAATTCCATGTCCTCCTCTTTTATGCCGATCGACTTGTAGATTGAGTAGATCACATTTTTCTCAGGAAAATTCATTATGTCGATGAAGGCGACTTCGGAGAGGAGCATTGAGAACCTGCAAAGGTCATGGTTGTAATTTCTCGGGCTTCCTTCAAACCATTTTTCATCCCATTCAAAATCAAAATATACCGGTTCATCAATGGCAGTATAAAAACCAAAGACAGGAAGAGACATCTTTTCCGATACACCTTGGGTGAGCACAAGTGTTGCTATGAGAAGGAAAATCAGCTGTTTTCTCATCGCCTAAAACCTGATGCCGAATTTTATGCTTGGAATAACAGCGTATTTTTTGTTTATGTTGATGGTACCTGTATTTCTCGGTCGCCAGTGAGGTTCGAACACTTCGTCGTTGAAATCCTCGATTTTGAGGTCGAACATTCCTCCGATGTAGAAACGGGTCTTATGAATCGGTTTGAGGGAAACAAGCACCTGCGCGCTCGGGACAAAATGCAAATCCGGGGATTTTTCATCAATATCCGTAAATACGATTTTTCCACCAAGCTCCGTGTCGATCAGCATCGCGCCGTACAATGGCTGTGAATGTCCAAATCCGCCGATTATATCGAATGCGCCGGTGATGCTCGTTGTATACTGTTCCGCCATCACATATAGGTAGAAGAGTCGGCTGCCAAAGAGGATTCCGCCTCCGAAGTTTCCATCCGTGTTTATGTTGGCTTCGCCGGTAAGCGTCATCTTGAATTGCTGCTTGAGCTGCGCTGAGTTCACGAGCTGCTTAGAAGCCTTTCCATACAGCTTCTGGGACTCTATTTTGTCAGACACTGTCTTTGAGCCTGCTTCCATAACCACGGCGGTTCCGATGTGAGGCCGGACGATTTTTACAGGGGAAGTGCTCTGCAGGACGCCGGCCGCATCATAATGCTCGACGATGACCGGAACTCTGGTCGGAATGATGCTGTCCTTGTAGATTACGAGCGTAAAATCCTGATTTCCAGGAACTCCGACTACAGTTGTCTTAAGAATCGGCATTACACCGATCGGGTCTTTTATTGTCTGAATCTGCGCAAGTCCGTCATATATTCGGAGCAGCATGTTGTTGTCTTTGTCGAAAATAGCTCCCTCAAACGTGCCCGATATTATCAGCTGGCTGCTTCCCATGTATGAGAAAGCCTCGTCCTCGTTCAGCGCGAGCATCCATGAAAGATATGTCTCGCAGAGATGCATCTCAAGGCAGGTGGTTGAGACATTTTCGAGCGCGTTGTTTGTGAGCCTGTTCGCAAAGCTCATGAAGGTTCCGTCTTTAGGTCCGGATTCAACTTCCTCTGCTATTTCTTCCGCCAGAGGTTTCTTGAAAGCTGATTTGAGGATCCTTTCGGCCTTTTTTCGCACTCCGAACAATCCGTAATACTTGTCGACGGAAGCGTAGAACGAAGTCAGGAGCCGCACAATCTGAATCTGAAGGAATGGGCCTGTCTTGAACGGTGAATAATCATGCTTCGTGAGCCGTTTGTAGATTTCGTTGACCCTCGGATAATAATTGTTCTCGTAGACGTCGGGGGCGATATTCCAGCTGTTTGCGAGAGTCAGTGTGTGTCCGTATTTCTTATACTCCCAGTTTCCGCGGTTAGGCGGAACTGACGGAACGACATCGGAAGCGTTGACTATGTTCCAGATGAATCCGTAAAGATCTGATTTTGTCTTTTCCTCCGTGCTGACATTCGGCGTGGCAAAAGTATAAACGTACATGTTCTGAGTCTTGAAGACATTCTGATCGCACATCATCGCGCCGAGAAGATTTGATACGGCCGCGCCACGGCTGTGACCTGTGATCAGGAAGAAAGTGTTGTCCGGATCAATCTTGTGCTTAAGCAGGTAGTAGATCAGGGCTGAATGGACTTTCTGCATGGCAAGATAAAAACCTTCGTGAACCTCGCTGTTCGAGCGCGACGAGTCGCTGATTGAAAGATTTGATGTCCATTCCTCGGCATTCATCGGCGTGCCGCGTATCACGACGAACACCAGGGTCTTTTTTCCCTGCGCGCTCTCGATTTCTTTGGAACCGAAGCTGAACGCGGCCTGGTTATTTTTTAAGCCCGGAGTGTCATAGTCGATGTCATAATGATATTCAATCGCATTGTCGCTGACGCCCATCATCCTGTAGGTTCTGGACATCTCGTTGTTCGTGACATCTTTGTTCACATCGACGTATGCGTTTTCCGACAGAACGCAGGCGATCCTGGCGATCTTATGGTTGTATATTGAGGAAGGCTGCGCACCAAAGAGACTTTCGTCCCAGTCCACCTCCACCATTTCTGTTTCTTCCATGGTCGGAAGATATCTTGCGATCGGAATATCGAGTTTTTTAGCATGTGCTGAAGAAAGCGCAATGAATGATGTTAGAATAACAGCAAGTCGTTTCATCTATGACCTTTGTCTCTCCATATAAAATTCCGCACAGTATGAGTGCGCTATAGATTTGATTCTTTTATTTGAGAAGTCGTGTCCGAAGAATCAAGAGTAACCTTGAGCTTTTTGCTCTCGCCGTTCCTGAAAACGGTGACAGTGACAGTATCTCCAGGACGCTTTGACTCGAGCGCGCTGGTGTAATCCGCATAGGTTCTGATGGAAATATTGTCAATTCCCGTGATTATGTCTCCGCCGAGATAAATCGTTGTAGGATTGTACCTGCTTCCGTAGCGAACCTGTTCCGTTCCGCCCAAAAGACCTGCTTTCTCTGCGGATGAGCCACGCTCGACTTCGCTTACGAGAATTCCGTAGTTGATTTTAAGCCTTGCATAGTTCGCGATGGAAGAAGTCATCTGAACTGGATAAATTTTCATGACGCCGCGGCGCACTTTTCTGTACGAGATGAGGTCGTCAACGACGCGGCGGGCAGTGCTTACAGGGACGGCAAAACCGACACCCGCCGAGCTTCCCGAGTCAGAAATAATCATCGTGTTGATTCCGACCATCTTTCCCTTCGTGTCCAAAAGCGGTCCTCCCGAGTTTCCAGGATTTATTGCCGCGTCTGTCTGGATCATGTTCCTGATTATTACGTTCGCGCTCTCCTGAATAGGTCTTCCGAGTCCAGAAATGATTCCCGTCGTCATCGTTCGTTCCAGTGCGAACGGGTTTCCGATGGCAATTACTTTCTGACCGACTTTCAGATTGTCGCTGTTTCCGAAATCGATTGTCTTGAGGGTAACTCCGTCCGGCGGGTCGAATTTTATTACTGCGATGTCGCTCTCGACATCTTTTCCGATTACCGTTCCCTCGTATGATGTTCCGTCAGCAAGCGAGATGTTTATTTTGCTCGCATCGCTGATTACGTGGACGTTTGTCACGACATAGCCGCGCTTGTCGATTATTGAGCCTGAACCAGAACCGCCTTCCTGAATTACCGGCTCCAAAAACCAGTTTACACCCATTACCTGAGTCGTTATATTTACGACGGCCTCATTGCATTTTTCGTACACACTGATGTTCTGCAATTCGTCCTGCGTGTATGCGGAATCAAAGGACGCTGTTTTCTGTGCAAGCGAATAAGACCTTTCTTCTATTAAGGTTGCCCGCGAAATATCTTTTGAGCTGTCAGGAGAACCCGAAGCCTGGTTTTTCGTAGCAGAAGCCAGTTTTTCTGAATCTGAGGAATCAGCTCCTTCCAAAATTGAGGCTGAGTCCTGGTTTGCCGAGTCTGATCTTGAGCTTGCTTTTGCCGTGGTCAAAAAATAACCAGAAACGGACGCGATTATTATGCCTGCGGCGAGCCCGAATGCAACCGCATGGATTAGCTGCGTTTTAGAATAAAGTTTCATGCCTAAATTATAGGTAAAACATCATTTTCTTTCAACTTTCAAAAGTTCCGCATAAAAAACGTACGATTCGCCCGGCTTTGTTTCGATGAGGAAGGATTTTTTCTCGCATTCGCTTTTTCTGACCGTGAGCGAGTAAGTTCCAGGAAGGAGATCGTTTATCGTAAGCTGAGATTTTCCCTGAAACACCCCGTTAAGATAGATTTCCGCTGCCCGGACATTTGTCTTTATGGTGACCTGGGATTTTTCCCCTTCGATAGATTTCACTTCCTCGTATGCAAGTGGCGGGGCGTCGCCACCGGATTCGGAAAAATCATTCCCCGAATCCTGCGACTGAGCGGCGACGATAAAAACAATCGAAAGAAATGCGACAAAAATCTTCTTAACCTGTGTTTTCAACATGTCTCATCATACCAACAAATTGTGTTCCAGGAAACTGAAATATGCGCTCCTCGTGATGATTATATGATCCACGAGCGCAATCCCCAGAATGTTTGCCGCCTCAAGCAGCCTGTGGGTTGTACTTAAGTCTTCTTTTGACGGCGAGGGATTGCCTCCCGGATGGTTGTGGCTGATTATTATCGCCGAAGCGTGCTCCTTTACGGCTTCCGCGAAAACATCCCCGGTTTTTATTACAGCCATATTCCCGGATCCTACGCAGATTACCCTTATGGAGATGATCTCCTGTCAGCGATATGCACAAAAAATGCTCGGCAGGCTGCATCGCGTAATGCTGTATGTACGGAACGATGTCCCTCGGATTTTCGAGCACCGCCTGAGGGGTCCTGTTCATGCGCCTGCCCAGCTCCAGGGCCGCCGCTATCAGAAGGGCACGGCTTTTTCCGATCCCAGGAATCTTTGTGAGATTCCCGACCAGCTCCTCCGGATTTGATTCCAGCACGACGCCCAGCACTTTTTCCGCCATCACCGGGATCGGCATCTTCTTTGTTCCGCTTCCGAGAAGGAGCATTATAAGCTCCTCGTCGCTCGGATATGCGAGTCCTCTTTTCAGGGTCAGTTCCCTGATCTCAAGTTTTTGTTCTTTTTCCATACATATATATAGACAATAAAAATCACTTTTCGACATCTTTTTAAAAAAAATCTTGAAAATTCCGATAAAAAAGTATGAAGAAAAACGTTTCTTTCAGATTCGCACTGCTTTTCCTGCCCGCATTTCTTTTTCTTAATTCTTGCGCGAGCCTCCGCGTCGCAGATTCGTGCTCCAGAAATCTGACGGCGCAGGGAATAAAAAGCGATTCGCAGCTCGCAAGATTTTTCCGTTCGCACAACAAAAAAATCAGCAGAAGAACTATAAAGCACATGGCAAGAACCTATATCGCCGAAGCACAGGCCGAGGGCATCAATTCCGACGTGGCATTCGTGCAGATGTGCCTTGAGACCGGATTTTTGCGCTATGGAAATCTCGTCACCTCGGATATGAACAATTTTTGCGGGCTTGGTGCGATGGACGCGGAGCACCCGGGCGTCCGCTTTGACAGCGTTGAGACAGGAATTCGGGCGCATATCCAGCATTTGCAGGCTTATGCTACCACCGAGGATGTGGAATTAAAAAATGAGCTTGTAGACCCGAGGTATGGATGGGTTCACAAGACAAAACTTGCGGAGAATGTATTTGACCTTGCGGGGCAGTGGGCGACGGACACCGAGTACGGCTCAAAGCTGAACCGGCTGCTCGATGATCTGGAGAAGTTCTAGGAGTCTGACTCCTGGGAAAAGCCTGAGACGCTGATCGACCGCGTTCCTTTGCATTGGACGGATGCGTGCGACCAGCAGTTTTTTTGGATTCCCTTTATTTGATGGTTGTTCCGATGTAGCTCTTTCCTTCGAGGATTGCGCGGGTGTTTTCGATGTTTTTTCCGCCGGCGCAGATTACCGTCAGACCCATGCTCTCAGCTTTTTTGCTCGCAATCGGATCGAAAGGACAGTTTTTGCCAGGAACCCACTCGTCACCGACCATCTTGCGGAAGTCTTTCCAGCTGATTTCGTCGAGCGGCTTTGCGTCAGGATTTTTGCGCGGATCGTCAGTATATACCTTCTCGATGTTGCTCAGATTTACGACAGTATCGGCATTGAATTTTTCTGACAGGAGAACCGCATCATTGTCGGTAGAAAATCCCGGTTTCCAGCCTGCCGCAACCAAAATCCTTCCTGTAAATTCATTCGCCACAGTCGGATCCGTTACCACAGCTTCCTTGCACAAATCTCCGAAACTTGCCTTCACGAACTGCGCGTTGAGCCTTGTAGCCATAATTCCGATCCAGTCGGCCTCGTCAGTTCCAGCGTTTTCAGCAGTCTTCGTCACCTCGCGGAATGCTTTCTGGTAAATTCGGGCAGGACCGCCGCCGCCGACAACCAGAATCAGTCTGTCAGACTCATTTTTTGAGAGATAATCTTTTACCATCCCGACGAACTTCGCTACGAACTCCGTGTCAGGATATTCCGGGGCAACGATTGACCCTCCGACCGATAAAACCTTAGTAGACATAATTCCTCCAAAATAAAAATTGAACCAATCAAGCTTTTGCTTAAGTGACTTCGAAAAAATCAGTTTTTCCTTAAGGAAACCTCCGAAAAGTTCAGTTTTTAGAGATTGCTTTAATAAACTCCGATGACAACCGGATCGTTCCAGAGCGAGCTGTAGTTTACATTTCCTTCGCTCGACTCTTCCCAGATTGTCTGGAGCGCGTATGTTTTTGGGCGGCGAACAATCTTGCTGTTCTGACCCGTCGCCTGCTTTATTTCGTTCAGACCGCGGGAAAATGCGATGTGCTGACCGTCAAGATTTCCAAAATAGAAATCCTTCGGAGAGTCAACGTGCCTGAACGATTTGTATGATGCACCTGTTCCGAGCGAAACGTCAACAGGAATCCATCCGAAATTTTCTATGTAGAATTCGCACCACCAGTGATTTGTCGTCTTCAGGTTCGAATCGACGAGAATACCTCCCATCGGGTATGCGGGAATTCCGAGCGAGCGAAGAGAAGCAGTGTAGACGATCGCAAACTCATAGGCATCTCCGCTCCGCTTCGTTATCAGCGTCGTCGGGTTTCTGTCCGCCGAATTCAAAGTTGACTGCAATGCGAAATTTTCTATCATGCTGTCATAAATCAGCTTTGCCTGGACATACGGATTCGACTCCTTCCCGACCGCTTTTTTTGCAAAAGCAGATATCACCGGATCGGAAGGATGGATCAAAGAATCCTCTGCCGTGGCGGCCTTGTACAAAAGCCTCGATTTCTCCGTGTACGGTTTCACGAGCTTTTCGTTCACCGAAGTGTGCACGCTGTACGTCGTTATAATGAAGTTGCTGGAGAAAGTGTATTTTTTTTCCTGGGAACCAGATTTCGGAAGCTCCAGCTGATGAATTATTGTGTCGCGGAAGTTTTCGATCACCGGGGCAGGGGAGCACTCCGACAGCTGAACCTCAGGTTGCCGTGCGTATTCAATCGGACGCGGAATCCGCAAAGTTATGTTTGTCCCGGTTTTTGAGTTCAAAGATTCTATGTCTGCGGTGAGCTGCACGACATATGTCTTTCGGAGCGAGTAAAGCTTTTCTCCGGCTGGGAGAGTTATATCAGTATGAAAAAACTTGCTTTTTCCTTTTTCAGTCTCAACGTAGAGATTTCCGCTAGTGGCTCCCTCAGGAATCCTTACTTTGATTTCCGAGTCGCTCCAATAGTTGTAGTCGAAATCCCTTTCGGATGCCGGAATGTACTGAGTGTCAAAGCCGTCGCTTGCTTTCTCCTCCGCGTCGTCTCTTGCGGCCGAAAAATAGACGAGGCTTTTTCCGCGCGTCGTTCCGAAATTCGAGCCGAATATCGTGATCAAACTTCCGCAATGATTTGAAGATCCCTGGACAGTGGAAATTACAGGAAGAAAAGTTTTTGTGTCCGGCGGAACTGCAACAGGAATTTCCTCCTTGTTTGCAAAGAACCCCGGCTTAGATTTTCCGTTTTTGGTTGAGACCAAAATCAAACCGTCCTGCACGTTCGACGGAAGAATGATTTTTATCAGATTGTCATCCCAGACGAGGTAATTGCTCGCCGTTATCCTGTTCCCGCCGATCTCGACATAGTTTGTGCCGCGCGTCGAACCGAAATTGCTTCCCTTGATGACCATTGTGTCACCGGGAGAACCGACAGCCGGAGAAATCGAATCAATCACAGGAATTTTTTTTGCTTTGTAAGTAATGAAAGAAATTATCAGAAGCAAAAAAGCTATAGCTGCCACATAAGAAAGCACCCGAAAAGACGAGTACTTTCTGAAGAGAAAAGAAAAGATATTTTTAAGACTCAACGTTACTGACCTTCATCCTCAAAGAATTTTTTGTCCATCTCGAAATTATTACTCATTTCGTGAAATTTTGGAACAGAAATTCTTATTGAAGATGAAGAAAAATCAGGCTGGAACACGTCGATTGAAGGAAGACGCTCCCTGAATCGGTTGTCGCTGATGGAATTTCGTCCGCCGTTTGAGGCAAGCGATGACGCGCGGATGGTCTTCTGCTCGACTGTTGCCCTTATGCCGGCCGATGCGTCCGCACTTTCCCGAGCTGAGGAACTTTTCTGAGCCGGATCAGCCTTTGCGAGCGAGTCTGTGGAAGCGAATACAGAAGGAAGAGTCTCTGCCTGAATCGTTCCGTCGACCACAACGTCATTTTTTGCGAGGTCAGGAGTCTCAACCTTCGTCGTGATTGCGATAGGGTTGAGAGCCTGTGCCGGAACTGCTTTGTGCGATTTTATGTAGATAGGAGTGAAGACTAGTGCAAATACAGCGGCTGCCGAAGCGAATGAAGCCGTATATTTGACGAACGGAGTTATGAACGGATTCTTTGATTTCTCGACGACGGAAGCGTAGTGCATCTTTGACTGCAAGCGCGCAAAACTCTGTTCCATAAAAAGAGCATCGACCGATTTTTCCGCCGCGTCAGAGCGCAGCGCATCGTGGAGACTTCGGACGGCATCCTGCGCTTTTTTTGCCGACTCATCTGAACTGACGATAGATTCGTATTCAGCGACGTAGCTTTCCGGCATCTCATCATCGATGTAGACTGAATGTAAATCCTTAGGACATGTAGACATCTTCGACCCTCACCAGTTTTTCTAATTGCTCACGGGCACGGAACATGCGTATTTTTACGTTTCCTTCCGTTATGCCGAGAACTTTGCCGATTTCCTTGTAGTTCAAGTCACCGTATTCACGGAGAATGAGAACCTCGCGGAGACCTTTCGGAAGTTTATTGAGAGCTTCCAGCGCACGTTTTTTCGCATCTTCCTTGAGAAGAGCTGTATCGGCACTTTCCGCCGACTTCTTGCTCTCGTACAGGACACGATGATATGCCTTTGTTTCCCGCGTTTTTCGTTTCGCATAATTGAGGCTCGCATTCTTTACGACGCGAATGAGCCAGAATTTTGCGTCATCGAGGCTCGGAAAGACCATTTTCTTTTCGTTTGCCTTGATGTATGAATCGTGAACGAGGTCTTCTGCGGCCTCCTCATCATTCACGACGCGCCAGGAAACTTTGTACAGAAGCGCGAACGTTTCGTTGTAAATTTCCCTGAAGTCAGCCGGATTAGCAGCATCATAAGATTTTTTCGCATTGTCTTCCGGCATACTTCCCCTTCCTTTAACCATTGGAACAATGATGTCATAAATTGGTTACAAAATTTTGTTATATTTTGTGTTTTTTTATGGGCGTTTGCCGGGCTTTTCGCCCTTCGCTCACGCTCATTCCTGCGCTCCCGTCCGGTCGCTCCGGAACTTCGGGGCTACAATCCCTAACGCGCTTAATTTCGCTTCCAAGTCGGGCCAGCCGGCGTATCGATGATTGTAATACCCCGTGCTGAAAGCTGGTTGCGGATTTCATCAGCCCGCGCAAAATCCTTCGCTTTCTTTGCGGCGGTGCGTTCAGCCACGAGCGCGGTGATTTCAGCTGCCTCAGGATCACCTGCATGGTCATCCACATGTGATTTCGCTTCCTCCGCCTGCTTTTCAGCGAGCTTGATCGCGTTTTCGATTACGGACAGCGACAGGACTTTCTCCATCGTAAAGATTTCTGCGAGAGCCTCGCTCGCTTTCTGACCCTTGCCGTTGGAAGCCTTCTGCAGTGCTGAGAGCGCGACCGGAGTCGCAAGGTCATTTTCCAGACCCTCGCGGAATCTTCTCAGATTCTCGCTTTCGCTCAGATTTGCTGCTATATCGCCAAGAACCTTTGCATAGTTTTCGTTCGTCAGCTCGATTTTCTCTTCATCCCGCGCCTTTTTGACGAGCTTTGCGGCTCGCTCATTCAGTGCGGCACGGCCGTTCTTTGCGCCCTCAAGAGCCTCAAGGGAGAAAATGAGCGGCTTTCGGTAATGACCGCCGAGCAGAAAGAACCTGTAGTCGAGCGGCGCAAAACCCTTGCGGGTCAGGGAATACCCCTTTTCGGCCGGCAAGTAAGTCTGGAGCGTGATGAAATGACCCGAAGACTTTGACATTTTTCCGCCCTCAAGAATGAGGAATTCGTTGTGGAGCCAATATTTGACCCACGGACCTTCTTTTTTGTCCTCTTCCGAGAAACTTCCTTCGCTCTGCGCGATCTCATTCGTGTGGTGCACAGGAACATGGTCGATTCCGCCTGTGTGAATGTCGATGTGCTTTCCGAGGTACTTCATGCTCATTGCCGAGCATTCGATGTGCCAGCCTGGATAGCCTCTTCCCCACGGAGAATCCCAGGTCATCGCCTGATCCTCAAATTTCGACTTTGTGAACCAGAGAACGAAATCGCCCGGGTTGCGCTTGTTTTCGTCAACGACGACGACCTTTCGCTTTCCTGCGCCCGCAACGAGCTTGTCCAGGTCGAGGTTCGCGAGCTTACCGTAGTCCTTGTAAGTGGAGATATCGAAGTAGAGGTTTCCGCCAGCCATGTATGTATGGCCGTTAGCCTCGATTTTTTTGATCAGCTCGATCATTTCGTTTATGTGCTCGGTAGCCTTGCAGACGACGTCCGGGCGGCGGATGTTGAGCGCGTCGATATCCTTGAAGAACGCGTCGGTGTAGAACTGAGCAACCTCAAGAACAGACTGATGGCGTTCCGCCGCAGATTTTTTCATTTTGTCCTCACCCTCGTCATTGTCACCAGTTAGATGACCTACGTCGGTGATGTTCATGACATGCTTGATATCGTATCCGAGATAGGTGAGCGTTTTGTCGAGAATATCGAGGAATACGTATGCGCGCAAGTTTCCGATGTGCGCGTAATTATAGACCGTCGGACCGCATCCGTAGAATCCCGCGTGTCCGGGAGTGACAGGAACAAAGTCCTGCATTTCGTGTCCCATAGTGTTGAATAAACGTAAACTCATAAGAACCTCTCTGTGAGGAATTTAAAAATCAGTAAACAGCTTAATAATAGAACAAATCGGACACTTCTTCAATGACAGGAGGATTTTTCAGTGCAGCTGAAAGGTTTCCGCTCAGATTTTTTTTCGCCTTTTTTGCCGAAAAGTGATTTTCTCCGCAAATAAATAAGCAGGGAAAAACTTCCCCGTAAAACCACAAAACGGAGATGAAAAATGGTAGAGACACGGAAAACAAAAAGCTGGGAAGAGCTCACCTTCGCTGACAACTATTTGCGCTCGCAGCACAGCTGCTCCCGAGACTCGCGCGTAACGAAGTGAAGAAACTCACCTCGTGAGTTTTGCCGGCTTCGCCGTCGCTCCCTATTACGCGGGTGATGAGGAACCTGGACGAATGCAAGCACCTTGAAGGAAAATTCCCTGCATGGATGCAGGGTAAAAGGTAGGACAGAATTTCTGCATGAAATTCTGTCGAAGTGAGCAAAACAGGATGTTTTGCGAACGGAGAGATGCAGACAACCAACGAGACTTCACTTCCACTTAGGGCGAGATATTACCAGAGCCTTATGG
>CAMVSS010000052.1 GCA_947170195.1 uncultured Treponema sp.
TTTCCGAGCAGGAATCCGCATCCGTAGCCGAGCAGATTGTGGAGAATTACTACGGCAAAAACGATCGCACCTGTTGAGAGAATTTTCTGTGCGTTGTGAGATACGACTGCGGCAACGATCAGACAGATTGCGATTACGGAAATCGCCGGGAGAATCGCGATGATCTTCTGGGTGAATTTTCCGAAGAATTTATTGATGATGAATCCGAGTGCAATCGGAACGATTACGACTTTTATGATTGAAAGGAACATGCTTACAACGTCTACCGTAACGCTTGTCCTGAGCAGAAGATAGGTGATAGCCGGAGTGAGCAGAGGCGCGAGCAGCGTGTTTACGCTGGTCATGCCGACTGAGAGGGCTACGTCACCTTTTGAGAGGTAGGTGATTACGTTGCTTGATGTGCCACCTGGACAAGTTCCTACGAGGATTACGCCGGCGAGAAGTCCGACTTCAAGACCAAAAATCTTTCCGAGGGCGAATGCGAGCAGCGGCATTACGGTGAACTGCGCGATGCAGCCGATGATGATGTCTTTCGGGCGGGTGAAGACGAGCTTAAAGTCCTCAAGACGGAGGGTGAGTCCCATTCCGAACATGACGACCATCAGCAGATAGTTGACCCATTTTGTCTGAACCCACAGCGTCGTGCTAGGTGCGAACAAAGAAAGTGCCGCTACGACAAGTACGATGACAGCCATGAATTTCCCGAAGAAATTTCCGATTTTTTCCAAGAGTGACATTTTGTTGAAAAACCTCCATAAAGGAATATGTACTGCTATATAGAAATATATAAAAAAATCGCATTATGGGCAATGTGGGCGGATTAAAGCCGGAAAATTCTTGAGCCGCAACCTCTTACGCAAAATCCATAAAAATGCTATGATGGCACAATCACTGCAGTGAGCAGTTTTTCGGGATTGAAATCACGGAACCTTATCTTCCCTCCGTGCCTCATGCGCCGTCCGGCGTAGTCATACAATTTCCACTACATTTTTATTTTTTTTCTTCAAGAAAAGCACAAGGGGTAAAATCATGCCTAAGTCTTTGTTTCAGGAAATCGTCCTGACTGTAATTATGGTCTGCGTCATGGTATACGCAATGATCTGCTATAATATCGCGCTTGCTCAGGGGGAGCTTTCAAACGCGGTCTTCCTCCTCGCGTTCCGGGAATTCTTCATAATGGCGCCAGTTGCGTTCATCCTCGACTTTTTTATCGTAGGACCGCTTGCAAAGAAGATCACGTTCTCCATTCTCAATCCTGAGAGGGATAATCCGCTGTGGATCGTGCTCTCCATCTCGTTCTGCTCGATCTGGTTCATGTGTCCGCTCATGAGCGCTGTCGCTTCTGTCATCTTCAAGGGCGGGCTTTTCCAGAAAGAATTCGTTTCAATCTGGATCAAGACAGTCGCTTTCAACTATCCTATGGCGACTTTCTGGCAGTTCATGGTTGCAGGACCGGTGGTGAGAAAACTCTTCTCCCTGATTTTTGCAGGCGCGCGCCGTTAGCCGTTAATTGTAAAAAATCCGTCCTCCCGATATACTTTTAGCATGAACTACGAACTTCCACCGCATTACACTTCGCTTGCGCGCGCTCTTGCCGATAGTTTCGGTTCCGAGACGCGCATTGCATCGACTGACAGGCTTTCGGGCGGCGACATAAACCGCGCCTACGGCATCACTCTTACCGATGGAACGAAGATTTTCATGAAGGCGAACGAAAAGAAAAACGCCTCTTTCTTCACGGCTGAGGCTGCCGGGCTTTCTGCCATTGCGTCATGCGGTGCGGTGAAGGTCCCGAAAATAATATGCACTGGAACCGACGACGGGGAAGATGTCGGCTACAGTTTCCTCCTGCTTGAGTTCGTAGAGAGCGCTGGTGCGGCTGGCAACGCCGGAAGGGACGGAGCCTACTGGGAAAATTTTGCACGGAATCTTGCCGCCCTTCATTCGGCTGAAACCAAGTCATTTACGGACGGCGGAGAATACGGCTTCTTTCAGGATAATTTCATCGGTTTCCGCGAGCAGAAAAACGACTGCCGGAGCACATGGACGGATTTTTTCCGCGACATGCGCCTCCTTCCGCAGTTTAGTGCCGCTGACAGCTATTTTACCGCCGATGACCGCGCGCTGAACGAAAAGCTTCTTTCGCGCCTCGGAGATTTTTTTACCGGAAACGAAACTCCGTCGCTGGTGCACGGCGACCTGTGGGGCGGAAACGTGCTTGCCGGTTCGGACGGAAACGCGTGGCTGATTGATCCCGCCGCCTATGTCGGTTGCCGCGAGTGCGACATCGCAATGACGGAGCTGTTCGGCGGCTTTCCTAAAGAGTTTTACGATGCCTACAACGAGGTTTCTCCGCTTGAAAAAGGCTATGAGGAGCGCCGTGATTTGTACAATCTCTACCAGCTCCTGAATCACCTGAACATGTTCGGAGGGGCTTATCTTGAGCCTGTCAGAAGCATAGTCAGGGAATTTGTCGGCTAGGCGAAAAAAGCTGTTGAATGTCTAAAATCTCAACGATTGAGCATAAAAACGCAAAGAGTTATAATCTGCCCATGAAAAAATTAAATCGAATTTTTGCGAGTGTATTTTCTGCCTTTTTTGTCCTGACTTTTTCTTCATGCTCGGATCTTTTTAGTTCGGATTCTGAGGGTGGAAACACGAACCTTGCTCTGATAGCGGCTCTTCTTGGGGGCAGCAGCTCCGACGCTATTTATATGAATGCTTCTGCGACTTGGAATTATTCTGATTCAAACGACATCTACGAGGTCGCAGAAAATGTCGGCGAGCTTAATATTTCTGGAAATTTGAGCGGAAAAACAGTCTACTTCGCAAACGTAAATACATCTGATTCTGCAATTACATATCCCTACGTAAAGTATATTTATAACATTAGCGGTTCTGATTTCACGCTAAACATTTCTGGTGACATGGTTGATCCTGTTTCTTCCTCTGATATGGCAGAGGCAAAAACGGATTTTGCTTCGCCCCAGCTTTTTAACTATGAGCCTAAATTTACGCCAGTCTATACAACTTCTGCTTCAAATAAAATACTTTTTTCTCAGACTGAAAGCACTCTGCCTCCGACACAGCTGTCGCTTTCGGCAAGTACTAATGGGACTGACGGTACTACAAAGTCTATATATACACTGAAATCAAGCAATTATCCTTATGAATATGAGGAAAAAACGGCTCGTCTCTGGGCGTACAATGATAAATGCAATGTTTGGATTGTAGACGGAGACGCTTATATTTCCGACACTTCTGCAAAAACAGCCCCTGCCCAGAAATATGCGGCGTTGTTTGAGAAGATTTATCCTGTTGAGACAAATATCTTTGGCATTGAATCTGACAATATATATTACAGTTGGAATTCTTTTTCAGGCTGGGGAACTGTTCCTATGGCTAACCTTAGCGATACAGGAACAAAAGTGAACATCGTTGTATATGACATCTGCTATGATGCCGCTGCAGGTTCAATCCTTGGTTATTTCTTTTCCGGAGATTATTATCCTAATACCGCGCATTTTCAGACCATCAATCCAGGTATAGGAGGATATTCGTCATGCTCAAACGAGGGAAAATACTTTTATATAGATTCTTACTATGCTACGAATTCTTCTTATGAGAATTCTGTCATATCAACCCTTGCTCATGAGTTCCAGCACATGATTCATTTTGGTCGGAAGACTATGAACGGACTTGACAGCGATACAAACTTCAACGAGATGCTTTCTATGCTCTGCGAGGATATGATGCAGCAGTATCTCAATGATATCTGTTCTGATTATTCCATCACGATTTCAGATTCAGATTCTCCGAAGGGGCGTTTGCTGACCTTCATGATAAATTACATGGCAAGCGGAATCAGACAGTATAATTCTTCGACAAATACAACGACGATAGCTTCCTATGCGGATGCCTATGCCTTTGGCTCATGGCTCTGTCGTCAATATGGCGGTGCTGCTCTTGTCAAGGAAATGATGACGAACGGAAAGACGAACAATGACTGCATAGTTTCGGCTGTGAATTCGTTAAATGGAAAGTCTTATTCTTTCAATGACCTGTTCGGACAGTTCATAAAAGCCTGCTATGGAGACACAACCTATACGTTCAATAAAAATGCGGATCAGACCATTACTTATACAAGCGGTTCAACGACATACAGCTACCCTATGACGGCAATAGATTTGTGGAACACTTCTTCTTCGTCTATGTACAACTTGAACACGCTGACGCTGACTGTTTCTGGTGAGACTAAGACATATAAAGAGTATATTCAGGACTCTTATGTTTCGTACCTGAGTTCATCATACGATTTTTATGGTCCTGTATATTTTGCTTATTCTGCTCTTGCTGGTCTGAACCCAAGCTACGGCATGTTCCTCAAAAGACTTTGTACGCTGGCGACTGGGGCAAATTCAGTCACATTTTCTTTCAAAACAAATGCAGGGTCCACAAAGTCTGGCATGAAAACTTACGTTTACATAAAATAGGCGGTCGTTATGAAAAAAAATCTTGTGGCTTTTGTTTTTGCTGTGCTTATTTCTGGAGTTTTCGGCGTGTTCAATGCGTTTGCTTTTGGAGGACGTGCTCCGCAGGTTGTAGTTGGCTCCATAAAATATTATGGAAACGATCCGTTCGCTTTTCCTGGTTTCGAGACGGTTGACGGTCTTGTTTATACGATCAAAGTTTCGGAGAAATCTTCCTTCACTCTTGAGGAGATCGCCGCAAAGCAGGGGAATCTCCTTGAGCTGACCGGAAAAATAGACAAATCGAAAAAGAACGGTTTCAATGTCCTCAAGGATGGAATTTTTGTGGTCGAGGAGTGGAGGGTCATTTCTGACTGATTGAAACTTCTGACGCGCTGTTCCAGCGTCAGCTTGCTTGCGTTCGTTGTCGCTGGAATCGCTTTTTTGCAGCTCGGAAAAGTTACTTCACTGCGGATAACGTTATTCAGTCACATTCCTGAGCCATTTTCCGCTTTTGACCCTGAAAGCTCCGAGAATACTTTTTAGCAATTGCTCCGTCTCAAGGCAGAGAAAAATCCCCCAAACCGGAACATGAAACACAAATGCCGCAACCAGCGCGAGCGGAATCGACAGAAGCCACATGCCGCAGTTGTCTAGCAGCATCGAGAAAACTGTGTCGCCTCCAGCCCTGCATATTCCGACGATTATCAGCATGTTGAATGCCCTCAGCGGATAGATCGCGATCATTATCATCAGGAGCGTTTGTGCGATTGATATTACGCTCGGAGCCACGTTGAAGATTTTTGGAAGCAAAAATGAAAGCGGCAGCAACAGGCTTCCCAAGACAATTCCCATCACCGGAAGGAACCAGCAGAATCTGTGGGCATACGCTTTTGCCGCCTCGTTTTGAGATGCGCCGATTCTTTTTCCGATCAGAATTGATGATGCGCTTCCTACGCCGATAAAAAATACCCATGTCAGCTGGCTTATCGTGTTAGTTATATTGAAGGCTGCTATTGCCTCGGTTCCCGAACGTGCGTAAATTCCGTTCTGAATTGTGATTCCGAGTCCCCAGAGCGTCTCGCTTACAAGTACCGGAAGCGCGATTTTCAGCAGTTTTATGACGAATGCTGTTTTGAAGCTCATCAGCTGTGAAAATTTTCCGCATACCTCAAATTTTTTAGCATACGAATAGGTGATGACGATAAAACATTCTACAGTTCGCGATATGACTGTTCCTACGCCCGCACCAACGACACCCAGCCGCGGAATTACGACGGGAATTCCTGCCGCGCGCAGATCCATACCGAAGATAAAGAGATAATTGCAGATGAGGTTCAAAAGCATCGATATTGCCGTGCAGACTGTCGGAAAATAGACATGCTCCGTGCTTCTGAATGCCATCTGAAAGCAAAAGCTTGCTGCAAAGAAAGGGTAGCAGATGGCCACGGCTTTCAGATAAGAAGCTCCGCTTGCTATGACGGCGGAGTCCTTTGAGTACAGCGCGATTATTTTATCTGGAATTGACAGGCAGAATGCCATGAAAATCAGCGAGACGGCGAGCGATGAACTGAGTATGAAGCCCGTTGTCTTTTTGATTCCTTCAAAATCCCTTTTTCCCCAGAACTGGGTGATAAAAATAGAGCCTCCGCTGGAGACTCCGAATACTACCATATTCAGCATGAAGAAAATCTGATTTCCAAGCCCGACGGCCGCGATTTCGATAGATCCGAGCTGCCCGACCATAATCGTGTCGAGCATGTTTATGAATGTCTGCAGAAGGTTCTGCATTATTATTGGCAGCGCAATCAGCGCAAGATTTTTATAAAATCCTTTGAGATAGTTTTCTTTTGTATTTTGCATTTTTTGAATACCCTGGTTTATTTGCGACAATTCTCGCACAGCCCGTAAAACACTGTGCGTGACGTATCGAGCGTAAAATTGTGCTCGCAGAGAATGTGATCCTGCAAATGTCGTATTTCCTCGCACTCGAGGTGAATCAGCTTGCCGCATGTGATACATTTGCAGTGGAAGCAGTTCTCGTCGTGCTCCTCATTGTGGCTTCCGACGTACTCAAAGCAGGCGCAAGTTCCGTCGAGAATATATTTCTGAACTTTTCCCTCGCTGACAAGCCTTTCCATCTGGCGGTAGACCGTTGTCTGCCCGATTGCGTTTTCTCCCTTGAAGTGGTTGCAGACATCCTGAACCGTGACATGCTTTCCTGGAATTGTCTTGAGGTAGCTTAAGATTTCATCGTAATGCTTTGTATGATATTGAGTCTGTTCGCCCATCTGTCGTTCCTTTTAGCGTTTTTGTTTTCCGATTATTGAGAAGATGATGAACATCAGTATGTCCATTGCTACGATCGTTGAGCCTACAGGTGTTCCGGCGACTATTGAAAGCAGCATTCCGAACAGGGCTGATAGCACTGAAAGAACCGCCGAGCATATTGTGACCGACTTGAAGCTTTTGAACACGCGCATTGCAGAGAGCGCAGGAAATATCACGAGCGCAGAGATCAGAAGAGAGCCTACGAGGTTCATCGCCAGGACTATGATTACAGCGATTATTGTCGCGATAAGGAGATTGAATGCCTTTGCCTTTGTTCCGACCGCGCGGGCAAAATTCTCGTCAAATGTGACCGAGAAAATCTTGTTGTAGAAGAAAATGAATGCCGAGACGACGACGACTGAAAGGACTATGCAGAGAACGACCTCCTCTTTTTTGAGCGTGAGGATCGATGTCGAGCCGAACAGCGTGCTGCACACGTCACCGCTGATATTTGCCGAGGCCGAGAAAATGTTCATAAGAAGATATCCGATTGCGAGTGCTCCGACCGAAATCATGGCGATGGCGGCGTCACCCCTGATTTTTGCGTTCTGTCCGGTCTGGAGAAGAATTATCGCGCACAAAACTGTAATCGGAAGCACGAGAATCATTGTGTCTGTCAGATGCAGTATTGTTGCGATTGAAAGCGCACCGAAAGCCACGTGGCTGAGTCCGTCCCCGATGAACGAGAAACGCTTTAGAACAAGAGTCACTCCGAGAAGAGAAGAGCAGAGGGAAATCAGCACGCCGACGATTAAAGCGTAGCGTACGAACGGATATGTGAGGTAGTTCAGTAAGTCAGAAATGATTTGGTTCATTCTTCAGCTCCTTGTGCGGCGAGATATTGCTTTCCTATGCTGCTGGAAAGATATTCCTGTTTTGTTCCGAAGAAGACTTTTTTATCTATATGGAGAATATGTGTCGCATATTGGATCGCTTCCTCGATGTCGTGGCTGATCATGATTATTGAGATGCCGTCGTTGCGGTTCAGGTCTGCAATGAGGCGGTACATGTCAGAAGTCGCTTTCGGATCGAGTCCTGTCACAGGTTCATCCAGAAGAAGCATTTTCTGAGTAGCGCACAGCGCGCGTGCCAGAAGGACTCTTTGCTGCTGTCCCCCTGAAAGCTCGCGGTAGCATCTCTTTCCAAGCTGGGTTATGTCCATACGTGCCATGTTTCGCGCCGCGAGGAGCCTTTCTTCTTTGTTGTAGAATGGTCTCCAGCCTGCGCGTGCCTGACAGCCCGAAAGGACGATTTCGCGCACGCTTGCAGGAAAATCTTTTTGAACCACTGTCTGCTGCGGAAGATATCCGATTTCGGTTGGTTTTATGCCGTCTCCAACTTCGATTTCGCCTTTGAGAGGCTGCTGGAGGTGAAGAAGTGTTTTTATGAGTGTTGATTTGCCAGTTCCGTTTTCGCCTACGATGCACAGGTAGTCGCGTGCATTTACTTCAAAATTGAGATTTTCAACAAGAACTTTTTCTCCGTATCCCAACGAGAGATTTTTACAAGAAAGTTGTGCCATAGCGCACCATTATAGCGAAAAGCAAGTTTTGTGCAATATGAAAATGATTTTCATATTCGAAAATGGGATAAAAAAATCACCCCAGTATATCGGCTGAGGTGAATCAGCTCCAAATCCCTAACAGATATGGAGCGTTAAAAAATTGCGCAGGCTTGGGAGAACACGGAGAGTTGTATGGAATTGCTATCTCTGTGTTCTCTGTATTCCTTGCGGAAAACATTGCTTTATCTGCACATCCTGTGCAGCATTAAAGTGCTAACAACTCAGTAAATGCTTTGAGGGCATCTTTTGCTTCGCCTGAGAGGACTGTCTTGGCGAGTTTTTTGCCGAGCTGAACGCCTTCCTGATCGAAGCTGTTGATGTTCCATACGAAGCCCTGGAACATTACTTTGTTCTCGTAGTGAGCAAGGAGAGCTCCGAGAGATGACGGTGTGAGCTGCTTTCCGTAGATGAGGCTTGACGGACGCTCGCCTTTGAATGTTTTGTTCGGGTCTGAGTCGTCTTTACCGCATGCGAAAGCCATAATCTGAGCTGTGACGTTTGCGCCGAGCTTTTTCTGGCTTGTTGAGCCTTCGATTACGACGTCGTTTCCTGCCTGGTTCTCTTTGAATGCGATGAACTGGAGAGGAATGATGTCAGTTCCCTGGTGAAGGAGCTGGTAGAATGAGTGCTGGCCGTTTGTGCCCGGCTCACCGAAGATAACTGGACCTGTAACGTAGTCGATTTTGTCACCGAAGCGGTTTACGCTCTTTCCGTTTGATTCCATGTCGAGCTGCTGCAAGTGTGCAGGGAATCTAGACAAGCCCTGTGAATATGGAAGGATTGCTGTTGCAGGATAATTCTGAACGTTTCGCTCGTAGATTCCGATGAGCGCGTCGAGAAGGGCAGGGTTTTTGAGGATGTCCTCGTTTGTTGCGAGTTTATCTTCTTCTGCGGCTCCCTTGAGGAAGTCGTCGAATACTTTTGCACCGAATGCGAGTGAGAGGACTGCTCCGCCGACTCCTGAAGTTGAAGAGTAGCGTCCGCCGATGTAGTCATCCATGTAGAATGCTTCGAGATAGTCCGGGTTGTGTGCCAAAGGAGAAGTCTCAGAAGTAACGGCGATCATGTGCTTCGAAGGCTCAAGACCTGCTTTTTTGAGGGCGTCCTTTACGAATGACTCGTTTGTGAGGGTTTCAAGAGTTGTTCCTGATTTTGAAACGAGGATGAAGATTGAGTGAGCAATGTCTGTTGATTTGAGGACTGCTGTTGCATCGTCCGGGTCAACATTCGAGATGAATTTTGCTTCCATCTTGAATGTGCCTGTTGCTTTTGCCCAGTTTTCGAGGGCGAGGTACATTGCGCGCGGACCGAGGTCAGAACCTCCGATACCAATCTGAACGACAGTAGTGAATTTTTCGCCCTTAGCGTTTACGATTTTGCCTGAGTGAACTTTGTCTGCGAACTCAGAGATTCGTTTCTGCTCGTTGATGTAGAAATCGCGTTTGTTTGCTCCGTCAGCCATAACATTGTTTCCGAGCTGACCGCGGCAGAGGTGGTGCAAAACCATGCGTTTCTCACCTGTGTTGATTACTTCGCCGTTGTATGTAGCTGCGAATTTTTCTGTGAGCTGAGCTTCTTTTGCAAGCTCTTTGAGAACGGCGAGTACTTTGTCGTCAACCTGTTTTGCTGCGTAGTTGTAAGTTAGCCCTGCTCCCATCGGAACAGAATATTTTTTGACACGTTCCGCTGCATTGCTGGATGCAAGTTCGCTCTTAATGCTGACAGCACCTTTGAGAGACTGAAGCTTTTTGTAAGAAGAAAGTTTGTCAAGATTTTCCCAAGTGATAGCCATATTCACCTCGATTTATGAAAAATGAAAAAAAAGTACATCTATTATAGCACTCTTTTTTTTATAGTGAAGAAAAAAATTGCTTGTTGAAGATTTTAGCTCGTTTCGAAACTGTAAAGTTTTTCGAGCGCGCCTTAGTCCTTCGGGCAGTATTCGTGATTCTGCGATGCGCCTGCTGATTTTTCGCCGTCGCCTCCGACTCCGAGCATTTCTTTCATTGTACGCCAGCCAAGAACAGCGCATTTTACGCGCGCAGGCATGTGCGCTATTTCTTTAAGTGCGCTGGCTTCGTCTAATTCCTCGATTTCCTCTTCGCTGGCTTTTCCCTGAATCATGTCCATGAAAATCTGGCAGACTCTCAGGGCTTCGTCCTTCTGTTTTCCGATTACGAGGTCAAGCATCATGTCAACACTCGCCTGACTGATTGCGCAGCCGCTTCCTGTAAATGTGCCGTCCGAAATTTTGTCGCCTTCGATTTTCAGATTTAATGTGATGTTGTCTCCGCAACTTGGGTTTACTCCCTGAAGCGATATTGTAGCCCCGCGCATCGGAGTCTTGTGCCCCGGATTTATGTTGTGCTCGTTTAAGATTTCGCGATAAAGTTCCTTTACGTCCATAACTGTTTCCTTTTATATTGGAACATCTTACAGTTTTTTTGTCTTTTTGGGCAGTGTCAGCGTGAATTCTGTGTATTTTTCAAGCTCGCTTGCTACTGTCAGAGTTCCCTCATGTTTTTTTGCGATGGTCTGTGCGATTGAGAGTCCGAGTCCGTATCCGCCGGTTTTTCGCGCCCTTGAAGAGTCTGACCGGTAGAAACGCCTGAAGATTTTTTCCATCTCCTCTTTTGGAATTCCGTTTCCCGTATTGTGCACTTTGAGGAGAATTTTATCTTTTTCGGCAAGGACAGTGATCGTTATGACTGCGTTTGGTTCTGAATTTTTGATTGCGTTGTCCACAAGGATGACGGCAATCTGCTTGAGCTCTTTTTCGTTTCCAAGGCAGACGATGTTCGGTTGTATTTTTATGTTGAGCCTCATGTTGTTTTCGAAGGCGATGACCTCGAACGGAAGAACCGCATTTTCGATGGCGTTAGAGAAATCAAAATCTTCTATTGTTATATTGTCCATTCCGGAATCGTTTTTTGCCAGGTAGAGAAGGTCCCTTACCAGCTCGCCCATTCTTTTGTTCTCTTCTTTTATGTATTTGAACCACTTGTTGTCGCCGATTTCGGTTTCAAGGACGTCTATGTTTGCTCCGATTACAGCTATCGGTGTCCTAAGTTCGTGGCTTACGTCCGCTATGAACTGATTCTGTTTTTCGATGGACTGCCTTGTCGGTTTTATGATGACAGAAGATATGATGAGCGAAAGAAAGCTCGTTACCAGTCCCGAAAGCACGAAAATCATTACGGAGAAGAGAAGAAGTTTTTTCTGAGTCTCGATATTGTTTTTTATGTTCAGCAGACAGATAAGGTCATTTCCATAGGCTGCCGGAGTCACAAGAAAGCGTATGTCTCCGACCGTTCCCGTGTAGTGGTTGGTTGCCCGGATAGAGATTATAAGCTCGGAGATTTCTTCATTTGTGTAGTTGATTGGGAATTCTTTTATGATTTCGTTTATTACGCCGGCATAAGAAACGTTTACCGCAAAATAATTTCGCATCATCTGATCGTTGTCGCCCAGATTCAGTGACGAGAATTTGTGGTTCACGGTATGCGTATCAGTGTTTCTTTTCCAGGGAAAGTATGTTCCTGGCGAAACGGAATCGTAACGCTCTGGTGGAGGCCTGTGCCCGTTGTGTTTCGCGAGCTGAATCAAAAAGTTCTGTGCCTTTCGGTTTTCCGCCACCCGGAACGAATAATTTAAAAAAACGAGCAGTCCCGCAAGCATGCCTGCCTGAACGAAGATTATTGAGAATATGACTTTTATCTGTAACTGCTTTATTACCGTCATATGCTATCGGGTTTCATCCTCAAGCGAATAGCCTATTCCTCTTGCCGTTCTGATCCTTATGTTTACCTTGAGGTTTTCGATCTTTTTTCTGATGAACGATATGTAGACCTCGACGTTGTTGTATTCAGCGTTTGAGTCGCCGCCCCAGATTTTATCGATCAGCTGTTCCTTTGTAATTATCTGATGAGGATTGTCAAACATCAAGTCAAGAATCTGATATTCCTTGAGGGAAAGCTTTATGGCATCTCCGTTTGCGGCCTGAAGCTCGCAGTTTTTCTTGTTGAGCGTAAGTTCGCGGGTGATGATGCGCTTTGAACCTTCGAGCAAC